>SAAL01000237.1 GCA_009929445.1 Bacteroidia bacterium | reverse complement strand
TTCTGACAGTTTTTAAGGGTGAAACTTATTTTGTTTGTGATATTACAAATTTAAGTATTTTGCCCTTAACTGTCAGATTAAATCGAAACTAATTCAACTAATGCTATTTCTTAGTTTTTCAAACAGTTACTCCCAGCAATATGGCTGGACGAATATCGGTGGCAATCTACCATCTTCCAACGGAACAGCAAGTTTAAGTGATTTATATTTTATCAGTGATACTGAAGGCTGGATCTGTTCAAGCGGCGCCGGTGAGATATACCATACGGCAGACGGCGGTAATACCTTTACAACTCAGACGACACAATACTATACGAATGCCATTCATATGCTTAACTCCAGTGAAGGTTATGCAGGCGGATATAATGGAAGAGTTTACAGGACGACCGATGGAGGAGCGACCTGGAATGTAATTGGTTCTATAGGGTCAAGTGTTCTTTCAATCAGCTTCCCTCCGTCTTCTACTACGGGATATTGCTGTGGAGATAATGGAAAGATATATAGTATAAATTCATCAGGCGTGAGTGCTATGACTAGTGGAGTTATTTCCAGTTTACGTTCTATAAGTTTTCCATCTTCCGGCCTTGGCTGGACATGTGGAAGTAGCCTTATCCTTAATTATAGCGGAAGCTGGTCTCAACAGGATCCGCCTTCTGAGTCTTATAATGGTATTTATATGATAAATAGCACTACAGGATGGGCTGTAGGTGCTCTCGGTGTAATTGTTAAGACCACTGACGGGGGATTAAGCTGGGACTATCAATCAAATCCGGATACATCAACCAGAGCGTTAAATGACGTATTTTTCCTGAATGCCAGTGAAGGATGGGCAGTAGGAAATAGAGGCGTCATACTCCATACAACCAATGGCGGAAGTGCCTGGTCTATCGAAGGAAGCGGTCTTACTACAAATATGCTCAGATCTGTTCAGTTCACTTCGTCCTCAAACGGGTATATTCTTGGAAACAATGGAACACTTTTAAAATACTCCCAACTAACAGGCATTGAAAATGTTGAAGAGAAAAATAGAAACACCAAGTTGGTTCAGAACTATCCAAACCCCTTTAATTCTGCTACATTGTTAAAGTATACACTTCATCAGCGGGGTAATGTGCATTTGGCTGTGTACAATCAACAAGGTCAGGTGATTTCCTTACTGGTAAATGAATATCAATCAGCAGGTGAACATACTGCAACATTTGATGGAATCGATTTGCCTTCGGGAGTGTATTTCTATCGTATAAACATTGCTGATAAATTTGAAGCAGGAAAAATGATGCTGATAAAATGAGATTAATAAAGCACGAAACGCTAACATGCGGTCATAAAACAGTTGGGGTTAAGTGGTTATTCGAGCATGCTACCTCGCATCAACTTTTTGTAACGGTGGATAAGTACGCACTCCGAAAACCCAACCGTTTCATACCGCTAGCCGTCAGACTGCGCAAAAACATCAGCGGATGTTTTTCAGAGATAAATTAAATTTGCGTGAAAATAGACTTTTTAATAGTTGCATATGTGTTGATTATTT
>SAAL01000236.1 GCA_009929445.1 Bacteroidia bacterium | reverse complement strand
AACGGGTAATAGTATTTTCTCTAATATATTCTCAACGGATGTTTTCATGAAACAAAGATAAAAAACTTATTTCTTCACAGGAAATCCAGTAGAACCTTTTTATTAAAGCGAATTCCGGATAATGACATTTGTGGGCAAATAAGTTTGAATACTTTCACCTGAAAGAACGAACTGCGAAGCCATTGCGCCCATAAGTCTGAAATCGATGCTGATACTTGAAATTCCGTCTGCAACTACTTCATAAATCGGATTATCATTGTAAGCGATGATGCCCGCTTCAGCTCCCGGAGTGAAATTTTCTCTCCGGAAACTCTTTATAATATTTACCACGTCCGATTGCTTGATGGCTATGTATAAATTGCCTGTTTCCACGTTCATATTTTCGGTAAATTCATCGGTAATAAGATAATTAAAATCATAATCTCTGCAGAATTTTACAAAATGCTCAATACTGCTTTTCGGATGCTTGTGTGATTTATTGAAAACAAAAACCAGCTTTTCGTATTTCACTATTCGGTCTTTAATGGTCACCAGAGCATTGTAGAAGTATTCATCAAAATTCTGGCAAATATACGAGTAGCCTTGTTTGTCGAAATTTCCGAAATCGAGCAGAAGTAATCGATGCGGATCGATATTCTTTAGTGCTTCTGAAAATGTTTCGTTGCTGTAGTTCATTACCACATATTTGGAGTAATGCCCTGCTGTTTCTTTGATTATCGTATTAAAGAGATTTTCGTTGTATTGGTGAAACAACAAATCGACACGATACGTAAGCGGGAGTTGATTTCTGAAGCTGCTGAAAAGCGCTTCTTTGAACTGAGAATACTCATCCAGCAACAGTAGAATGTCGGTGGTTGCGGCGGTTACATAGTAACTTTTACCCTGGTTGGAGTCAATTAAACCCCTGTCTTTCAGCAGTTTGAATGCCTTGAAAACGGTATCGCGCGAAACCTCGTGTTTCTTACTCAAAAAATTGATGGAAGGCAGTTTTTCACCTACTTTCAAATCGTTGACCGTGATGGCTTTCTGTAGGTGGTCTGCCAATTGTTTAACTTTCGTGAGCTTATGATCGAAGTGTAATTCCATATCCAACTGTGCTGTACTTTGCTGAATCAAAGGTATGGATGTTTAGAGGAAAGTAAAAATCATTTTACATGTTGTAAAACATAAAATTTGGGATTTTAAACCAATTTAACGTTTGAGGACTGTAAAGTTCGGTGAAAATAGAATAGCTTTGACGAAAATGTAACTACTTAGCCCCCCCCAACCCCCAAAAGGGGAGTTTTGGAGCGTCTAATAAGATTTACAGAATTTGAAACTGGAAGTTCTTTTGTAAAAAATTATAATTTTTGTATCTGCAATTGTTCTGAAAATGCTAAATTAATTAATTATAGAAGTGCTGAGTAGTCACCAAAAAATCGAGTATCATTTTAAAAAAAATGGTTCTACTGGATTTCCTGTGAAGAAATAAGTTTTTTATCTTTGTTTCATGAAAACATCCGTTGAGAATATATTAGAGAAAATACTATTACCCGTTAA
>SAAL01000235.1 GCA_009929445.1 Bacteroidia bacterium | reverse complement strand
TATTCTTTTTTTTGTCCAGTGATACATCGGGCGTGTTTCGAGAAATGTTTTGAAGCTACGATAGGATTGCTCAATCTTATAAAGTTGTTTGTAGGCATCCAGAATTTGTGCTACTGATAAGTTCGTGTTGTTGGTGGCAACACACATGAAGCCGTCAAACCGAGCACTTCTCTCAATTTTTTCTTCATCCAGGATATAGGAATTTTTCCCTTGTTTTTTCAGAAAATGAACTTTGGCTTTCTTTTCCAACTGTTCGGGCTTTTGTAAAAAACGTTTGGCTTTTTCAATTTTTTCTTCACGCTGGGCTTTATCACGGGCTGCCCGTTTGCTGCTATAAGTAGTGATGAGTTTTTTGTTTTTGTAATCGGTAATGTAATACTTTATTTCAATCTGCTCATTGCTTTGATCATCTGTAACTGTGGTGGTTTTGTATTTTTTTAAATCCAGTATTTCATTTTGTTTTGCATGGGAAATGTTTTTGAGGCGTTCCCCAAAAATGTATTCGTATTCTTCATTTTGTATTTCTGTGGTATTCTCCTGATTCATCATCCCACTATCAGCAACACAAATAACTTTTCCGATTTGGTATTTCTGTTTTAATCTTTTAATGGCATCGCTGAAAGTATAGCCTTCGTATTGTTTTCCATGATAAACTTCGTAACCAACGGGCTGCTTGTTTTGGTCGATCAACATGCCAAATACCACGATAGTTTTACCAATCTTGCCATCTTTTCCAAAACCTTTTTCCCTGAAGCCATCTTCTTTATCGCTGTCAAAATAAAATGTAGTTACATCATAAAATACGACATCAAGTTCCTGATTGAACAGGTTCCGGCCTTTTTGGTAAATCATGTGCTTTAGTGATTCCTGGCTTTCGTACAACTGATCAAGTGTACGGTAAATTTGATGTAATTCGATTCGGTCAAGTCCCAGGTAATCGCTTTGGTTGATGAAATTGGATCGTTTACTTACCGGATCGTGCAGCCTCTCGCAAATCAGCAAACTCACACTATCGGCCAGATTAAACCCCAGCCCCTTGGTGTTGATGCGTCTTTGCAGAAAACCGTCAAGGGCATATTCTTTGAACAGTTTGCGTACCACCAAAGGAAACCCATAATTGTAACGGCCAATCTCTTTGAGCTGCTTATTTTCTATCTCTTCAACCTTTCCACCGCCAAGCTCATAAAGAACCTGCCCCATCCGCTTTAGCGATTCTGGTGAATAATCCTCGGCTCTGCCCAAATTGTAGAGGGTGCGGTGCTTGCTCTTGCCTTCCGCATCACGATAACTTTCGACAAAGCGCAGGTAGGTGCCCGATTTTTTGGTCTCTTTCCGAATAAACGCCATAGTATTGATTTTTTAATGGTTACATCAATTAGGCACTTCAAATAAAAATATGTGCCGTACCAAACTTTGGCAATAATAGGGGTTATGATCGAAGTGACCAAAATGTTTTCGCACTACAACTTTTGCAAAATCGAAACAACTTTCCAGTGTTTACAGGGCTTTCAGAGGGTCAAAGTCGATGAAGGTGTCAAACTCAGG
>SAAL01000234.1 GCA_009929445.1 Bacteroidia bacterium | reverse complement strand
TCTTCGAGGATTTAAAACTGAAATTTGAACAGCCCAATTGGGCAAATGACCCGGAACTTGGTTTGGTAGATACCATCCTGGAGAAACATCCAGAGCTTCTTAAGATTTTGCAAGCCGATATTTCCAGGGGGACATCCACAAGCATCTTTGGCAGAAAAGACACCCCAAGCGTTGAACAGATTGTAAGAGCAGCAATTTACAAGGAGTTAAAAGGCTTGGAATACAGAGAATTAGAATATCACCAAGGTGATTCAAGGATTTGTGCACTATTCATAAAGATTGATGAATTGCGCCCCTATAGTTTTCAATTGTATCAGAAATACATATCAAAGATAAAATCGGAAAACCTCCAAAAGCTCTTGGTTGAGCTTAACAAAATAGCCATCGATCAAGGGCTTGAAGATATTCAAAGCCTTAGGCAAGACACCACCGTTGTGGAAACCAACATCCATTACCCGACCAATAATTCAATTCTTTGGGATTGTATTAAAGAAGCCAATCGATTGCTGGGCCATCTAAAAGAAGAGATGGGGGAATTACGATACATGAATTATAGTGTGCAGGCAAAGAAGACGTATTTCAAAATCAACAACACCAAATCGAATGACAAACGAACAGAGCTATTTGATAAGCAATTGATTTTGTGTGTTAAAACCATCAATCAGCTTTCAAATGTGATAAAAAAAAAGCCCGGCTCAAGTCTTAAAGCAATAGCTATAATTATGCAAATGCAAGAACACCTAAAGATTATGAATTTGGTTCAAGACATGGTTTATCAAAAAGAGATTTGTGGCATTAAAGTACCCAACGAAGAAAAGATATTTTCGATCTATGAGCAGCATACCGATATTATTTTAAAAGGTGGCCGAGAAGTAGAGTTTGGACACAAAATAAATTTGTGCAGCGGGAAGAGCAATCTAATCCTCAATTGCGACATACCAAGAGGCAACCCTGCAGACACTTCCTTATTCTGCAAGTTGCTTGACACGGTAATCAGTGACTACGGCATTGTTCCGCGCGACAGTGTAACCGATGGTGGTTTTGCTTCACTCAAAAACCAGGCACACGCTAAGGGAAAAGGGATTGTAAATATTGTTTTCAATAAAGTAGTTGGAAGCCTGCGAAACATTGCCAGCAGCACAAATATGGAAACCCGGCTAAAAAAATGGAGAAGTGGAATCGAAGCAATAATTTCCAATCTACTAAGGAGATTCAAACTACAGCGATGCACCTGGAAAGGATGGGAGCATTTTAAGGCAAAAGTATTATGGAGCGTAATTGGCTACAACATCAGGGTGATGACAGCCTTGGTGGTCAAAGAAATTCAGTAAAATTCAAAGCAAATATGCCAATAATGGAAACATACGGGGATTGCTATGTCCCGACCGAAGCAAATTCTAACATTTTTGCAAAAATAAGGCGCAAAATATCGACATATACATGTAAGATGCATATGTTTTAAAAATTTCAACCTGAAATCATACCAGCATGGCTATACAGACCAAGATAATGTCAAGTTTCCACCGACTTTATGGACAGACACTA
>SAAL01000233.1 GCA_009929445.1 Bacteroidia bacterium | reverse complement strand
CAAATTTGATGGAAATTTATTTTGTTTTTTTCTTCCCCCCGCAAAAAAGAAGAAAGAAACCCCACCCACATTGCAGCACATTTGCAAGCCCCACGAGCCAACGCTCAAAACCAAAGCTTGCAAAAGAGCTGCAATTTTGCTTACGCACCCGTGCTAAATTGTTACTTTTGAGCTTTAATTGACTTTTGATTAAAAATATAATGAAAAACGAAAAACTGACAAGGAAAGAAATCATTGACAACCGCTTGAAACAAGCGGATTGGAATGTTACTGACCGAACTCAGGTAATTGAGGAATTTGATATTCATTTGACAGTTGTAGAAGAACCGACAACTCCATACGCTGGACATCAATACAGCGACTATGTTTTATTGGGAAAGGACGGTAAGCCGCTTGCAGTTGTGGAAGCTAAAAAGACTTCAGTTGATGCAGCCCTCGGACGGGAACAAGCCAAACAATATTGCTACAATATTCAATCAACACAAGGCGGAGAATTACCCTTTTGCTTTTACACAAACGGACACGACATTTACTTTTGGGACTTAGACAATTATCCACCTAAAAAAGTTTACGGTTTTCCGACCCGTGACGACCTTGAGCGTTACGCATATATTCGCAAGGCGAGAAAGCAATTAGCAGGTGAACTTATCAATACCAAAATTGCAGGTCGTAATTATCAGATTGCTTCTATTCGTGCCGTAATGGAAGCCGTTGAAAAACGGAAACGAAAATTTTTGCTGGTAATGGCTACAGGCACAGGCAAAACAAGAACTTGTATTGCTTTGGTGGACGCATTAATGAGAGCTGGTTGGGCGGAAAGGGTTTTGTTTTTGGTTGACAGAATCGCACTCCGTGACCAAACATTGGAAGCATTCAAAGAACATTTACCCAACGAACCACGCTGGCCAAAACAAGGCGAAAAAGAAATTGCCACCGACAGACGGATTTATGTTTCGACTTATCCTACTATGTTGAATGTAATTCGCAATGAAGATAAATCGTTAAGCCCTCATTTCTTTGATTTGATTGTAGTGGACGAAAGCCACCGCAGCATATACAACACCTATCAGGAAATACTTGATTATTTCAATACCATAACTCTTGGCTTGACAGCCACGCCAACAGATGTAATCGACCACAACACTTTTCAATTATTTGAGTGCGAAGATGGCGTGCCGACTTTTGCATATTCCTATGATGAAGCAGTTAATCACATTCCCCCATTTCTGAGCAATTTTCAGGTAATGAAAATCAAAACCAAGTTTCAGGACGAAGGAATAAACAAGCGGACAATTTCATTGGAAGACCAACAAAAACTGATGTTGGAGGGAAAAGAAATTGAAGAAATTAATTACGAAGGAACGGAGATTGAAAAAAAGGTAATCAACAGAGGAACAAACGCTTTGATAGTCCGTGAGTTCATGGAAGAAAGCATTAAAGATGCCAACGGGGTATTGCCAGGGAAAACAATTTTCTTTTGCATTTCAAAAGCACATGCAAGACGAGTTGAAGAAATATTCGATTCACTTTATCCCGAATACAAAGGCGAATTAGCCAAAGTA
>SAAL01000125.1 GCA_009929445.1 Bacteroidia bacterium | reverse complement strand
GGAAGAGGATATAGAAAAACAGAAAACTTTAGAATTGCAATCCTGTTTTTTCATGGTAACTTAAACATGATTTCACAGGAAATCCAGTAGAACCAATTTATAAGAAAAATATACAGATGCTGACTATGTCATTTGTGATACAGATAATTTTCATCTGAATAGGTCAAACGTAGAAAATAAAATTCTATTAACATATGATTTGAACTCTATTTCTCAGGATAGCCTAAACAATTTTGAAAAGCAAATGGAAAACAGGTACATATTATTCTTTGTTTGCTCATTGGGTGGAAAAACAGGCTTAGAAACACTTCCAAAATTGTTAGGTATTTGTAAGAAATTAAATAAAAAGACAATTTGCATCCTGTCAAAACCATTTCAGTTTGAAGATGTGAATAAGCAAAATTTCAAATGATAGAGAGATAGCAATTAGAAAGTTGGCTACTTCAACTATTATTTTGGAAAATGAAATGTACCAAAACTTATTTCCAGACTTTAATTTAAGTAATGCATTTCATTTTTCACATCAACTTATGGCACAATACTGTGCTTATTTTCAAACCATTATCTTTACACCCAGCATATTATCTGTTGATTGTGCTGACCTACTAATTGTGCTAAAAGATAGCGAGAAAATCGTCATTTGCGATGGATGCGCGTCAAATCCAAATAGACTTTATAATGCCTTTCAAAACACTAGTAATCATCCAGTTATAAAATCACACCCCAATGAACAATTTGATAAAATGTTACTCTATTATCATTGTTCTAATTCTAAAATGATTACAATGGAAGAAATTGGGCAAGATATTTTTCGAATTTATGAAACTCTCCCAAACACAACCATTCAATGGACTTTCAGTATCAATGACGAATTAGATGAAGATGTAACTTTGATACTGATTGCATCTAAGTCAAATAAGGCTGTAAAGCATCTTCAATCATAGTTGACAATTCATCTCGTAAATGAGTTGGATAAATGAGTTCAACCCTGTTTCCATATTTCAAAATCTCTTGCAAGAAATCAAAAGTCGGTTTTAAAAAGTACTCAAAAATTACAAAAGCATTATTCTCTTCAATTTCTTTTTGAGAGTGATGTAATGGCAAATCACGGATATAATTGGCTTGATAAGCTGACACTTTTAGACGAATTATTCCCGGTTTCAAATCTTCATCATTTATAATTCCGTAGCAATCAGCAAAATAGCTTTCTACCTCCAAGTTCTTGGGGAATTGGAAATTTTTGTCTGTCTTAACAATGGATAAAAATCTGTCAAGCCCATAAATACGGATTTTATCACTTTCTGCTATCAAATACCAACGTTGTTTGAATAACTTGACAAAAAATGGCGACAGTATAAATTTCGTGCTTTTTTGTTCGTGATAAGATTTATATTCTACCTGCAACTGTACATTTTCTTTGATACTTTCCAAAACGACATTCAAAAATTTTTGTCCGGAAGGCACATTTTCCAAAGAAATGTGCTTTTTAATATCTGAACTTTCTTGAATTAAATTACTTACCGTAAACGAATTAAGAAGCCAAGCCATAACTGAATTTGAATTCAATTCTTCGGCATTCTCTATAAAATATTCATTCGTACTTTTATTGCATTCGATATTAATGTCAAAAACTTCTTCCACTTTCTGACGCCAATTATGAAATGTTCTTAGTGGAATTGGCTTTCCATCAGAAAGTTGACTCATCATCCACTTTGAATTAATAGCTTCAAATGTGATTTCTCCGGCTCTGTAAATAGTATCGACAAGCCAAATGTAGTTTTTGAAAAGGGTTTTTGACATTTTTGATTTTATAATACTCCGTATTGCTAATTTCTATTCTTGATTTCTTAATCGACTACCACCAATTCCATACCTTTCATTCAGGATATTCATCTCTGGAATAATTCTCTCCAACCATTGTTCGATATAATCTGCATATTCTCCATTTCGAATTTTTAGCAACAATTCATCATCCCAATTTAAATACTCACTATCTAAATACTCCCAGCCATAAGGGCAAGTGGTTGTTGGTTCTTCATTAAAGCATCCTAATTTTTTAAACTTACCCTCTTCAACTTTTGACTTCATATTGATAAAAACATAGAAATTTCTCCAATCTTTATTTTCTGTCCAAAAAAAGATTGATTGATTATTCCATCTTTCCTGCGTAAAATAAAATCCTGTTTCTCTTCCAATAAAATTTATAAAATTATCATCAATTTGAAATTCCAGATTATGTTTTTTAGCAAGGTTATCCAATGAAGGAACCAAGTGTTTATTGATAATATATTTCTTGAAGTTACTCCAAATACTAGTCAATCCAACATAGCTTTCAATCATTTTCTGATTATCTATTTTTTCAAAAAGTTTATTCTGAGCCTCTTTATTCATATCTTGATTTGTTAATTGTTTAATAATTCTGATGTATTGATTTAAATTTTCTCGCACAAATGGTTTGTCGTGAGCTAATTTCACGCATTCTTCCAACCAATTGAGAATTTCATATTTATAGGAAATGCATAAATAATCTTCCGATTTTTTTAATTGCTTTTTTGAAAATTCTGATGGTTCATCTCCATTTAATGTTAAATAAATAATTTTAAATTGTTTATTTGTACTCTTACAGTGATTGTAATATCTTAGTAATTGATTTTGTTGATCAGACGCATAAATTTTATTCTCAATTACAATTATTCTTTCAGGCTCTTCTAAAATAATATCCAACCTACCGCCAGTGGAAAGCTCCTCATTATTATATACGACACCAACGTAATACTCAATAGCAGAAGTAGATTTTTCTAATTTGAAGTCTTCAAAAATTCCATCAATTTTCAAAAATTCTTTTAAGAAAGCATTCCCCATACAATGCTTTCCGTTCACATTGAGAAGTTCAGATATAAATTTTGAATGCTGTATTTCATTGTATTCAAGTCCTAGAATATTGAATACATTAAAATTTTCTCCAAGTTTTTGTTTTTCTTGCTTCGATTGTTTGTCCATTTGAAAGAAAGTATAACTTTCATTCAGTAACATAATTAACTCATTATCAGTCATAAACTTTATATTATAAATTCAAATTCTGAATACAAATTTATATAATTTTTTCGGTATTCAATCAATCAATTTCTATCTTTTCAAAACCCCACTCTCTTTCTATTTTCAAATTTCTCTACCTCGCAATGTTGTATAATTTTTTCAAACGTTACGTTTTCACCATTTAACACTTCGTCCATTGAAATTTTACGGATAATATTTTCTATTTCTCCGCCGGAAAATGCAAATTTACGTGCAAGTTCATCAGCTTCATTTTTTGCCAAAGTTGGCAATTTGTCTTTCCAAATTTTCAATTTTGTTTCTGTGGATGGATTATCAAATTTCAATTTAAATAAGAACCTCCTTTCAAAAGCTACATCCAAATTCTGATTTAGATTAGTTGTGGCAAACAAAATTCCATCAAACTTTTCCATTTCTTCGAGAATGATGTTTTGGAGAGCGTTTTCTGTTTGTGTCACATTAGAGAAACTGCTGTCTTTACGTTTACCGAAAACAGCATCAGCCTCATTAAAAAGCAAAATAGGGGTGTTCTTCTTTTGTGTACATATTTTCCGGTAGTCATTGAAAACTTCTTTGATAATTTTTTCACTTTCTCCAAACCACATCGATTTTGTTTGACTTATGTCCACTTGCATTATTTCTCGTCCAGTTTGCTTGGCAATCTGATAAGCTGTTTCCGTTTTACCTGTGCCGGGTGCACCAAAAAATATTACAGTAATTCCCATAGGCAATGCTTTTTGGTTCAACCTGTTTTGTAATTTTTGATGGTTTGACGACATCAAACTTTGGGTTAAAAAATCAACTTTTTTTTTCAATTCTTCATCATAAATCAGTTCCATATAGGTTAAATTTTCCGGTTTTAATATGTTTTTCTCAGATTTTGTAGTAAATAATTTTGCGTCTTCTTCTAGAAAAATTTCTACTCCTTTCTCAGTCAATTTCAAAGTAGTATCTGTAAAAAAATCTCCACCCTCTAATTTTATAAGGTTCATCTCTTGAAGACGATTTTTCTCACATTTCAATCCTCGTAAAAAACAGATTTTATCCGCAAAGGAATCAAATGTATTCGATAGCGTAATATTCAAATGAGTAAATCCATACTCTAAAAAGTCATTACACATCCCATAAAAGAGCAATTTATCTAACTCATTAAGCCTAATTTCTTTCAACTTTTTCACGAGATTTATTTCTTCAAATTCATCCTCTAAATTTTCCATTTCAGCAATCAGTGAAGATGTAGTAATCTCTTCTTCGGAACGTAATTCTATAATATTTGAGATTTTACTCACAAAATCAAAGTTGTTTTGTTTGGTATTATAATTTTCAATCACAATTTTTTCATTGCTATAAATAGCTTGTAAAATAGAACTTTCGATTGTGAAATTTGCATTCTTATAGGGAATACTTTTCAAATTGTTTTTTGCCTTTATCAAACCCTTTTTAATCAAACCCTCTAAATCATTTTGATACATTAAAAGTTCCAAATAGTCAACTGATAGGTATCTTGCAATATCAGAAGTGTCCAGTCTTTGTGTCTGTGCTACAAACAAAGCAAAAATTACGGCAAATATCAAAGCTTCCTTTTCTTTGCAATCAAGATAGTTAGCTAAATCTTTAAGCTGAGCTTCAATTTTCTTCAATCGATAGTCCTTTAATTCAGAATTTTTGATTTTTGTTGAAACTTGGATCAAAAGTTTTAAAGCATTAAATTCACTTTCATTTTCGAGTTTCATCATATTAGATAGTATTAAAATTTTATTTTCAGCAAAAGTAAAAGCTAACTATGCCAAATCATTGCATATACGCTAAAATTTAGCATAAAAAAAACTCCGAAAATCATCAGACTTTCGGAGTTTCTCCCAATTCCCCTTTTGGGGCAAAGGGTGTTCTTATTTTACTTTGTCCATTACAGCGATAAGGTCAAGCACTTTGTTTGAATAACCCCACTCGTTGTCATACCAGCTAACCAGTTTCACGAATTTGTCAGTCAAAGCGATACCAGCTTTTGCATCGAAGATAGAAGTACGTGCATCGCCGATAAAGTCTGATGAAACAACTTCTTCTTCGGTGTAACCGAGAATACCTTTCAGGTATGTTTCAGAAGCTTCTTTCATTGCAGCGCAGATTTCTGCATAAGTTGCAGGTTTTGCAAGCGTACAAGTCAAGTCAACTACAGAAACGTCCAATGTAGGAACGCGGAAAGACATACCAGTCAGTTTTTTGTTCAATTCAGGGATAACTACACCTACAGCTTTTGCGGCACCGGTAGATGAAGGGATAATGTTGCCGGAAGCAGCACGTCCACCTCTCCAGTCTTTTGCAGAAGGTCCGTCAACTGTTTTCTGAGTAGCAGTAGTTGAATGAACAGTAGTCATTAAACCTTCAACCATTCCGAATTTGTCATTGATAACTTTAGCGATTGGAGCTAAGCAGTTGGTAGTACATGATGCATTAGAAACGATAGCTTGACCTTTGTAAGTATCGGTGTTAACACCACAAACAAACATAGGGGTATCATCTTTTGAAGGAGCTGAGAGAACTACACGTTTTGCACCAGCTTTGATGTGAGCTTCGGCAGTTTCTTTTGTCAGGAATAAACCGGTAGATTCTACTACATATTCGGCTTCCACCTCGTTCCATTTCAGGTTTGAAGGATCTTTTTCGGCTGTAACGCGGATTGTTTTACCGTTCACTACCAGGTGACCGTCTTTTACTTCCACGGTTCCTTTGAATTGACCATGAACTGTATCATAGCGCAACATGTATGACATATAATCCACACTTATCAAGTCGTTGATTCCAACAATCTCGATATCATTTCTTTGCTGAGCAGCACGGAAAACCAAACGTCCGATGCGGCCAAAACCATTAATACCTACTTTAATCATTTTATATATATTTAAAAATTAAGTTTCTTAAAAAACGATGCAAAATTACTACTTTTTCTGCTTTACTCAAAATAAAAAACAGACTTTTTATTTGTCATGTCAATATTGACTATCTTTGGATAACCGGGCTGATTATGATTTTTTTTTGTGGAAAACAGAATTCAGTTTGAACAACCTGTAGACAGGACAAAAGCTCAGCAAGCTCGTAACAGTGAGCAAAAGTGCGACTATGAGGCCGATTATGCCTGCAATTCCTGAAAGCAATCCAGTATAGAATAAAACAATTAGTGTGAGCGCCACAATCAATCTGATTGCACGGTCGGCTGTGCCTACGTTAGCTTTTATTTTCATACGAAGATTTTTTATTTTTTTAAATTAAGGACGTATAGCCTGTCCCGATTTATCGGGAGAAAACGCCATCCATCTTCATTCTCATGGGTAAAAATTTGTGTTTAATGGCTGTTTCGTATTCTGTAATATTTTATATTAAATAAACAATCATCTTTTTCTAAAGTTCATGCTTTTACCGAATTCAATGCATTTAAATCTTAACCAAGAAACATTTTTCCTTTTTTCTGACATAATGAAACATGAAAATATATTTTTAACTATTAAGTACGATTAAATTCACATATTTTCATTGTCAGATCAGACTAAATGTATATTTTTGTAATATAATATCATTTCTATATCCTTAAATAAAAAACATTCATGAACACTGATTACTATCCAGCAGAGCCCTACCGTATCAAAAGCGTAGAGACCGTAAGAATGAACACCCGCGAAGAACGTGAAATACTGATCCGCGAAGCAGGTTACAACACCTTTTCGCTAAAATCCGACGATGTTTTTATTGATTTGCTCACCGACAGCGGCACGAATGCCATGAGCGACCGCCAGTGGGCAGGCATGATGATTGGCGACGAAGCATACTCCGGCAGCCACAATTTTTTCCACCTGAAAAATACGGTGAATGAAATTTTCGGTTTTAAGTACATTGTTCCCACTCATCAGGGACGTGGTGCCGAGAATATACTTTCACAAATTGCCATCAGACCCGGACAGTACGTTCCCGGAAATATGTATTTCACCACTACCCGCTATCACCAGGAACGCAACGGCGGTAACTTTGTGGATATCATCCGCGAGGAAGCTCACGATGCCACACTCAACGTTCCTTTCAAGGGTAACATTGATCTGAACAAACTGCAAAAACTGATTGACGAACAGGGGGCTGAAAACATAGCTTACGTTTGCCTGGCTGTCACGGTGAACTTGGCTGGCGGACAGCCGGTATCCATGCAAAACATGCGCGAAGTACGCGAACTGACTTCGCGATATGGCATAAGGGTATTTTACGACGCAACGCGCTGTGTGGAGAATGCTTATTTCATCAAAGAGCAGGAAGAAGGATATGCCGACAGAAGCATTCAGGAAATCGTTCATGAAATGTTCAGCTATGCCGATGGCTGCACCATGAGCGGCAAAAAAGACTGTCTGGTGAATATTGGCGGATTTCTGTGTATGAACGACGAACAACTCTTCAACGAAGCCAAAGAAATTGTGGTGGTGTACGAAGGAATGCCATCTTACGGCGGACTTGCCGGACGTGATATGGAAGCCATGGCTATCGGGCTGCGCGAAGCGATGCAATACGAATACATCGAACACCGCGTGAAACAGGTGCGTTACCTGGGCGAACGGCTCCGCGATGCCGGTATCCCGATTATCGAACCGGTGGGCGGACATGCCGTATTTCTGGATGCACGCCGATTCTGTCCACACCTCACACAGGATCAGTTTCCGGCTCAAAGCCTGGCAGCTACACTCTATCTCTATTCGGGAGTCCGCAGCATGGAGCGAGGCATTGTATCGGCCGGACGCGACAAAAACACCGGTGAAAATCACCGCCCGAAACTCGAAACCGTCCGTCTGACCATTCCACGCCGCGTATATACCTACCGTCACATGGATTATGTGGCCAATGCCGTAATTCATCTCTACAGCGAAAGAGACCGTATCAAAGGATTGAAATTCGTGTATGAACCCAAACAGCTGCGGTTTTTCACGGCCAGGTTTGAAGAGATTTGATAGTTTATAGGATTTGTTTTGTAGAGAAGATGCATATAATGTTTTGAAGAGAAGATGCATGCATCGTCTCTTCAATAGCAAACGAAGTGCTGCAATTCTAAAGAGGATGTCTCGAAATAGGACACCCTCTTTCATTTTGCCATAATAATAAGCAATAAATGCAGTATTTAGCAATATAACATTACTATATCTAACTTCGAAGCCGACTTTTGCTTTCAAAAAGA
>SAAL01000232.1 GCA_009929445.1 Bacteroidia bacterium | reverse complement strand
CAATCTTCACTCTCCCCCTCCGGGGGAGATGTCATGTAATCATGACAGAGAGGGTCATAAATTTTACCCTCTCCCCTAACCCCTCTCCCGAAGGGAGAGTGGGGGCAGAGAAATCCCTCTGTCCTGCTGGACATCTCCCTTTAGAAAAGGGAGACCCTGAAAAAACAAACTCGTTAATTCGCTAACTCGTTAATAATAAATTTGGAATATTTTCTATTTAAAATTAACCGCTCCTTCATTATAATCCATTTTGATTTGTTCATCTGTGAGTGCGTAGTTGTAAATTTTCGGATCGTCGATGTAGCCGTAGAAGTTTCCATACCATTCATTTCCATACGATCCAATTCTCAAAATTGAAGCGCTATCATCACCTGCAGTTCCGTTGCCTGCTTCGCCGGTTCCAGGCATATTTTTTCCATTTATATAAACTTCCGGACTGATGCTGACACCCCTATAAACTCCGCAAACTCGACTCCATTCATTCACCACCACACTATCATTAGTTGTACGATATGGATAAACGCCCGAGGTAGAATGACGAAAATCTATTTTGCCATCACTTAATAACCTCAAATTAAATCCCTTATGAAAAATACTCATCTCACTATCATTTCCGGGGTTAACCCACGCTTTCGGTTTTATCCAAGCACACGCCGTAAATTGACTCATATTATCCTGAGTATCAACATCCACCCTTGTAGTATCCAAACCGTCAAAATACAAACACTTTCCATTCTTACATTCGCTTTCGTTTTTCCAAGTGGCGCCGGTGATGGTGCCGTTGTTTAGGTTGGGGCCTTCGTCATGCACGGTTGCACCGATGCCTTCGTCAAAGGTCCAATGATTGATCGGTTTACCTTGATTATAATCCCAAGCGATCTGGGCTGGGGTGCGGGCGTAGTTGTAGATTTTTACATCGTCAATGAAACCATAATAATTATTAAATCCACTCACACCATCCTGACCAAACATATTATCAGTTGCAGTCATTACCGTATCAGCCATCTCGACATCAAGCTTCCCGTCAATATATATTCTCGACATTGAACCGTCATTTGATAATGAGACATAATGCCATTCGTTTAAAGGGACAGGCGATGAATCAAGATTTGAAGTATTTGCCTTGAATCTTAAAATTCCTGCTGGGTATATTTGGATGTAGGGCCTATAGCCATAGAATATATAACCGAAATCGCCATTATGCTTCATCCAGAATGACATAGTATATGAAGTTACACCATTGAACAGATTAGCAGAAGTACCGACATAATCATCCACTCCATCAAACTTCAGCGCGCTACCGATTTTTCCATTCGGTTCCCAAATCGGACCATTGGTGAGGGTTCCGTTGTTTCCGTTTCCACTGGTATCATAAGCGGTGGTGCCGGTCATTTCATCCATTTTTAACTCCAGGACGGGCTTGTCGCATTTGGCGGTGTCGCCGGGGATACAATAATCTTTGTTGGCGCCCGTTACTTCGGTGCCGTTATTGTCTCGACTCTCGTCATTACCCATCACCATCGCAGAACTATCGTTGTAGAGGGTTTTGATTTCGTCTTCGCTGAGGGC
>SAAL01000231.1 GCA_009929445.1 Bacteroidia bacterium | reverse complement strand
ACAAACGGACATGAAAAACGTGATTTTGAATAGACAACTTTCAGTCTGAAACTAAAATAATGCTATTCGAAAGTGGGTGGGTATGCTCCGGAATATGTACAAAATTCTGGTTTATAAAGTTATTAACTTGTAGTTGAAATTCATTTTCAATGTAAATAATCTGTTTACTTATTGGGGTAAAACTTAAATCTTAGCCAAAAAGAATAAAATTTGGTGTAGGAATTTCAGTAACTTGGGATCTTCCAACATTAGTTCTTGTTGAATTCTTGATTTTTTTTTTGAATAGTCGCTTAAACATCATTTCTAATGAAATTATTTTTTAATGTCTTGCACCTTTAAGGTGTAAAAATTCATTTCACAAAAATAACAATTTAATGTAAAAGACAATCCACCACCTCCCAAACCACCTTTTCCAAGAATAAAACCAAACCAAACCAATAAAAGAAGCCTATGTTATTGTCAGCATAAATGCCTATATCAGCTCCAAATATTTTTCCAATTATAGAAAAATGATAATAAAGATATTCCAAAATCCCAAAAAGAAACCAACTTCATGAGAACTATAACCTGATGGAGTACATAACGAAATAAGAACTAATATAAATAATCCGATTTTGATTTTATGTGATTTCATAAAAATGTATTTCTACTATTTTCATGATTTTTAAAAACCGTTTAATTGTAAGTATTTATAAAGTTTGTAAAGAAGTTTTTTCTTTAACTCTGTCATTACAGTTTTCGACAGATTAAAAGACTAATTTTCTGAAAAATCTCATAAAGTTTGATTCTTACAGAATACCTTCACTTTACGAAGAAATGTGAAAAATTTAATTGAAAAATTTAATTAAAACTATTATAGCTGAAATTATCATCGTTAGTAACGCCAAAACTCTTGAATTTGTCATTATGTAGGACTTCTTTTGATCTTCAAAGAAAGCTATGGTTTTAAATGGTGCGGAAAAATTAAATAATATACTTAAAATTAATCTAAGAATTGGCATCACTATTATTAGGACAACGATATATGCTACAATATACATTGCAACGTATAAAAAGAAATTCCACCAATTTCCTGTTCTACTGGTTATTATTATCGCTGAAGCAACAATTAAAATAAAAATAAGAAATTTCAAGAATTTAAATACTGTTGAATTAAAAAATATGCCAGTATCATCAAAATTTTCGCGTTGTAATGATTGAGTTAATACTTCTAATGCATGTGCTACCATTAAGATGAATAATGGCCAGAAGAAATCAGATTGAAAAAATTGCAACATAAATGTTTAATTTTTAAATTTAAGTTGATAATTTAGTTTTTTATTTCCCGACTTAATCTTTGGGATTTATGAAATAGTCATTCACAGTCCATGAGCCTATTAATATAGTTAGTCCCCAGAAAAATATTCTCGAAAATAAATTCCATTTTTCTATAGAAAATGACCAACTGAATAATGATGATAATAGATAAAATATCACTACTGACCGACAAAGAAATAATGCATCAAAAAGGGAAGCCATCTAAGCGATAACTTCCCTCCGATATAGTACTTTTGTTTTTCCACAAACATATA
>SAAL01000124.1 GCA_009929445.1 Bacteroidia bacterium | reverse complement strand
AGGCAAAATACAGCGCGAACCGTTGGGTAATGGAGCATATAAAAAGCATTTCCGCTATATAGGCAAACGTAATCATCATGGTCAGATATATCTGACGCGAAATTGTTTTTTCGAACCCAATAGCTGGGAGTCTTCACGCGACAGGGATTGGGTAGGAAGCTGTCTGAAGGAAATAGAGATTGCTTTTCGCTGTCATAAACCAGCCACCATCAGTTCGCACCGTGTAAACTATATGGGAACGATTAACCCGGAGAACCGTGCCAATGGATTGAAGAAACTGGACATATTGCTAAGTGAAATAATTAAACGCTGGCCCGACGTGGAGTTTATGACATCGATGGAGCTGGGAGAAATAATGACTGGAATAAAGGGATGAAGAAAGTTGTGTTTGTAAATCAAAGTACCGGTTATCTGATGATTGATATTGTGAATGCATACGCTTTGCAATATGATGAGGTGTCGCTTATTGCAGGCAGTATAAAACAAAACGAAAGAAAACTTTCAGATTTGGTCAGGATTGATAAAATAGTAGCTTATAACAGAACTTCAAACATAAAACGAATTTTTACCTGGCTTACAGGCTCAATGCAGATATTTCTCAGGTTGTTATTCAATTATCGGGGCTGGTATGTGGTTTACGTTACAAATCCACCCATGAGTTACCTGGTATCATTATTTCTGAAGAATAAATTTTCAATCATTGTTTATGATATTTATCCGGACGCATTGACAAATTTAGGTATCAAATCGAATAATATCTTTTATAAGAAATGGATTGGTTGGAATAAAAAACTGTTTGCAAAAGCAGACAAAATTTTCACGCTCAGTGAAGGCATGAAAAAGCAGCTGTCAAAATATACAACTACCGATAAAATATTAACAGTAGATAATTGGTCTGCATCGGGTATGTTAAAACCAATTGATAAACAATCCAATATATTTATAAAAGAACACGACCTCACGAATAAGTTTGTGGTTATGTATTCCGGAAATATAGGCAATACGCATCATGTAGAATACTTAATTGAAATTGCAGAAGCTCTCAGGGACAATCAGAATATTCATTTCCTGATTATCGGTGAAGGTGGAAAGAAAAAAATGCTTGAAAATAAAGTTTCAGAATATAAACTTGATAACTGTACATTCCTGACCTGGCAGCCAACCGAAAAAATGCCATATTCACTGGCATCCGCAGATGTGGCTGTAATAACACTTAATGATGAAACATCTTCGCTTAGTGTTCCAAGTAAAACGTATAATCTTTTAGCAGTTGGCACTCCGCTTTTATGTATTGCATCAAACAAGACTGAGCTTTACAGTCTTGTTTCTCAATATAATAATGGTAAATGTTTTGATAAGAACGATATACACAGCATGAGGGAATTCATTCTTAATTTATACCATAATCCGGAAGTTAAAGCAGAACTTAGCAGGAATTCCCTCAAAGCATCAGGTCATTTTACTTATAAGAATGCAGAACAGTATGTACAAGCACTTCTTTAAACGCTTTCTCGATTTTATAATCTCTTTGGTGGCGATAATATGTATCTGTCCTGTACTAATGATTGTCACAATATGGCTTCACCTTGCCAATAAAGGAGCCGGTGCTTTTTTCTATCAGGAAAGACCCGGCAAAAACGGCAGGATTTTCAGGGTTACAAAGTTTAAAACCATGACTGATGAACGCGATGCAGAAGGAAAGTTACTTACGGATGCGCAGCGTCTGACAAAAGTCGGTAAATTTGTACGCTCTACATCAATTGACGAATTGCCGCAGTTATTTAATGTGTTAAAGGGAAATATGTCGCTTATTGGACCAAGGCCTCTTTTAGTGAAATATCTGCCATTATATAATGCCGAACAGGCAAGGCGTCATGAAGTACGACCCGGTATTACAGGATGGGCACAGATCAATGGCAGAAATGCCATCAGTTGGGAAGAGAAGTTTAAACTTGATGTGTGGTATGTGGATAATATGTCATTTTTGCTGGATATTAAAATCCTATTAAAAACTGTTTATAATGTATTTAAACGGGAAGGAATAAGTTCGGATACGAGTGCAACGATGGAAGCGTTCAGAGGCAGTGGTGAGTGATTAACGATTAATGATAAACAGTAAACGAACAAAGCGTCTTTAGCGAGCAAAGCGAGGGGATGGGGTTTGTGCAACAAAAGAATGTCAGCTGTATTTTCGATATCTTTTGTCGATGAATGAAAACGAATTCCTTATATTTGCACAACGAATTCACTTAATATTGCACAGCGAAATATCTAAATATTGCACATCGATATGTCTTAATTTTGCACAACATAAAATTATTCGATATCTTTGCCTTAATAATTTAATGCCATTTTATGGAATATATCAAAAGACTAATTGAAGATGAATTGTTGGAAAAAATGTCAGCCGCAGGTGCAGTGCTGATTAAAGGACCAAAATCTTGCGGAAAAACAGCCACAGCCAGACAATATGCCAAAAGTATACTGGAAATGGACAGAGATCCTCAGATACCGGTAATGATGGCTACTAATCCTTCACTGTTGCTGGTCGGGAATACACCCCGGTTAATTGATGAGTGGCAGGAACAGCCTGAGATCTGGAATTATGTAAGGCACGAAGTCGACGACCGGAAAGCAAAAGGACAGTTTATTCTCACTGGTTCTGCCAATCCGCCCGATGATGTTAAACTGCATAGCGGTGCCGGGCGTTTTAATGTGTTGCAAATGGACACGATGACCTGGCAGGAATTAGGTTATTCCAGCGGCAACCTGAAAATGTCGGATTTACTCCGGGGTGATTTGGGTAACTACCATGAACCTGCTATTCAGCTCGATTTTATTATAGATAGAATGTTAATTGGCGGATGGCCTGCTTTAATGGGCGAAAATACAAAAAATGCCCTCAGCATAAATCGCGGTTATGTTGATTTGCTATGTGAGGTGGACATGAGCCGGGTTTCGGGAGTGAAACGCGACCCGTTAAAAGTACGTAGTCTGCTGCGTTCAATTTCGCGTAATACTGCCACCCTGGTTGATAATAAAACCCTGGAACAGGATGTGAAGACTACTGAAAAAAATGAATTGTCGCGAAACACAATTGCAGATTATTTAGATGCTCTTTCAAGATTAATGATTTTGTATGAACAGCCAGCTTTCAATCCGCATATTCGCTCATCGGCTTCGTTGCGTAAATCACCTAAAAGACATTTGTGTGATACATCGCTGGCAGCAGCAGCATTGGGTTTAGATAAAGAATCATTGATAAAAGACATTAAATATACCGGCTTTTTGTTTGAATCGCTGGCTACCCACGAGCTAAATGTGTATGCTAAAGCCAACGATGCTACTGTGTTTCACTATAACGACTCGTATGGTTATGAGGTAGATGCAATTGTACAGAAACGTAATGGAGATTATGCTGCTTTTGAAATAAAGCTGGGTGTAGGTTACATTGACGAAGCAGCCGAAAATCTTAAAAAATTTGCTGTCAATATAGATACTGCCAAAATGGAATTACCAAAATCATTGAATATAATTACCGGAACAGGGATGAGTTATCGAAGGCCGGATGGAATTAATGTGATTTCATTAGCTTCTTTAGGTAGATAATCATCCTATTCCCGTGGTTTGTGAAAAAGTAGAATTAATAGAACGACGGGAACAATGCTTTTTAACGAATTCAGAGATATGAAAGATATTGCAATATATGGTTTTGGAGGTTTTGGCAGGGAGATAGCTTCCATAATAGTATCGATAAACCTTGTTCATACAGAATGGAACATGGTTGGTTTTTTTGATGATGGAGTACCGGCAGGTACAGCAAATAAATATGGCAGTGTGATTGGAGGTGTTGAGGTGCTGAATTCATGGCCTGCGGATTTGAATGTGGTTTTTGCCATTGCATCACCTGCCATCGTGCTAAAACTGGTATCTGCCATCACAAATCCAAAGATAAGTTTTCCGAATATCTTCGCACCTACTGTCCTGTTTTTCGACCGGGATACTTTTTCTTGCGGCCGGGGAAACGTGCTTTGTCACAATGTGAGAATAAGTTGTGATGTGACGTTGGGTGATTTCAACCTGCTAAACGGAGGCGTGTCACTCGGACATGATGTAAAAGTGGGAGATTACAATATGCTTCAACCCGAAACACGTATTTCAGGAGAAACAACAATAGGTAATTCCAATTTTTTTGGAGTAAGGTCGTTGGTGTTACAGGGTTTAAAAATCGGAAATGAAACACGAGTTGGCACCGGAAGTGTGGTGATGCGGAAAACAAAGGACGGAATGACCTATTTCGGAAATCCGGCAAAGATATTTGCCCCCTAACCCCCTAAAGGGGGAAAGACTGTGCAGGAAGCTTTATGTTGCTTTTAATAAATATATTCTACTAAGATGACAGGGCTACGCCCCTGATCTGTGTGAAATTAATATGTTATTTGAAAAGATAGAGGAAACATTAGAAATTTAAAATAAAAAATACAATGGAAAAAGAATTTATTGCAAAACTGAAAGAAATACTGGAAATTGAAGACCGTGAACTGAACCTGAGTGATGAATTTCGTACATACGAAGAATGGAATTCGCTGGCTTACTTGTCGGTAATAGCACTCTTCGACGAGGAATACGACATTCAAATAGAAGAAGTTGAGTTTAAAAAACTTCGTACGGTGGGAGATTTGATTGCTGCTGCTCAAAATAAATAGATATGGCTTACCTGAGTTATAAGGGAGTTGGAATTTCGGCTATGGCAGCTGCTGTTCCCCGCACGGTAATCAACAACTACGAATATACTCAATTCTTTCCGAAAGAAGAAGTAAAGGATGTGGTTGATAAAATTGGTGTCTTTGAACGTCGCTTTACCGATGCCGATACCTGCTCATCGGATTTATGTTTTGCAGCCGCCGAAAAACTGATTGCAGATAATAACATCGATCGTTCGGAAATTGATTTACTGGTGTTTATTTCGCAGACACCAGACTATCGTATGCCGGCCACTTCGGTCATACTGCAACATCGTCTGGGATTGTCAAACAGCACCATTGCTTTTGATATCAACCTGGGTTGTTCGGCATTTATCTATGGAATGACTGTGGTTTATGCTATGATGCATCAGTCCGGGTTGCGCAAGGCTCTGATTCTTGATGGAGAAACGCGTTCTAAAGTATATTCTGCCAAAGATCGTCGTACTGCTTTTATTTTTGGAGATGCCGGAGTAGCTGCATTGGTTGAAAGGGATGAGAAATTTGGTGAAAGTACATTCTCGCTCAACTCCGACGGTTCGCGTGAAAACCTCATAAAAATAAATGCCGGAGGATATCGCAATCCGAGTACCCCTGAAACATTGCAGGAGAAAGTGGTGGATGAATACGGAAATATCCGAAGTGAAGAACACGGCTATATGAATGGCGGTGATGTGTTTACATTCGTAAACCGTGAAGTGCCCCGTGATATCAAAAACATGCTGGAGTACACACAACGGGATAAAGATAGCTTTGATTACCTTGTATTTCATCAGGCCAATAACTTCATCAATACGCATGTGGCTAAGAAACTGAAACTGGATACGAGCAAAATTCCTTCCACCATCGAGAAGTATGGAAATACTTCTTCTGTTTCGGTGCCACTGACTATTGTCAGCGAACTGAAAGATAAAATGGCCGGTGAAAAAAGTTTGTTGCTGAGTGCTTTTGGTGTGGGTATGACCTGGGCAACTGCTGTTGTGCCTTTTGTTGACCTGAAAATCAGTGAAATTGTTGAAGTATGAACCCGTTCAGCCTTGAAGGTAAACATATTGTAGTAAGCGGAGCCTCTTCGGGCATTGGGCAGCAGTGTGCAATCAGTTGTGCTGAAATGGGAGCAAGAGTATCTTTGCTGGGTCGCAATAGTGAACGGTTGCAGCAGACACTTTCGCAAATGGATGGTACAGGACACCATATATATGTAGTCGATCTCACGGTGGAAGAGGATATTAAAACTACTGTACAAAAAATTGTGGCAGACAGTGGTAGGATAAGCGGATTGCTGAATGCAGCCGGAATATCAGGTACTTTGCTGATGAAATCAGTCAGTGGGAAGAAACTGGATGAGTTTTTTCAGAACAACGTATATTCAGCATATATATTAACCCGTGAAGTCTGTCGGATGGGACACTTTGCACAAGAGGGCGGAGGTATTGTTTTCTTTTCATCTATTATGGGTTCGTATGGTGAAACCGGTAAATCGCTCTATGCTATGACCAAAGGTGCATTGCAGGCTGCAACAAAATCGCTTGCCTGTGAACTCGCGCCTAAAAATATCCGGGTCAATGCTGTTTCTCCGGGTCTGATAATAACACCAATCAACGAAAACCTGCCACATATCACTGATCCGTCCAAACGGGAAGAACTTGAAAGAATGCACCTGCTTGGATTGGGTAAAACGGAAGATGTGGCGAATGCCTGTGTTTATTTATTATCTGATGCATCTCGTTGGGTCACCGGAGTTAATCTGTATGTTGATGGGGGATATACGGCAAAATAAAACAGGTATTATTCAGTAAAATTATCCCTGATTTTATTATAAATAAATTCTTTATTAATTTTTTTCATTTAACCTTAATAGAAAAACGTAACCCCTAGCATCAAACCTTATTTTAATGATAATAGGGTATAATAAGGTAAATAAAGTAAATAAGGTTGATTTTTTTTTTTGATTATTTCTATTAAGGTTAAAAATGGATGTAAATACCTTATCCAACATGCTCCGATCTATCTGAGACTTTTGGCGAAAGGTTTTTCCCTTATTTTTTTCAAATCCTAAATTACAAACTACAAACTGCTAACTGCCAATACGCATGCATCTCACTTACTCCGATCAGCTCATACTGTCCTCTGTCAGGGTTCACCCTACAGCTGCCGATATCGAAACGTTGGATGCACTCATTCCGCTTATTGATGACTGGGATTATCTGTCCCGAACGATTATAGAAAGAGGCATTGGCCCGCTTTTTTTTAAGAAACTTTCCTTATTATCCAATGCTGCACTGATACCGGAAGTTGCCAAATCCAACCTTCAACAGGCTTATTTTCGTACCCTAAGCCGCAGTATGGTGCTGTATGATGCATTTCGAAAGGTCGCGGATGCATTTACCGTGAACCACATTCAGGTAGTGGCGCTAAAAGGTATTCACCTGGCAGAATGGCTCTACGGTGATATCGGTCTGCGTCAGTTCAGTGATATTGATTTACTGGTAACGCCGGAAGATGGGGAGAGGTGCCTTCAGATACTCATCGCGTTGGGCTTCAGGCAGTCGGGTGATGAAGTTTCGAATACGATTATGGAATATTCAGGCATCGTACATTATCCGCCAATGGTAAGGAATGATGTGTCGGTGGAAATACACATCAACCTGCACCGACGACAGAAACCTTACAACCTGGATGCCGGAAAAATCATTGAAAATTCGGAACCAATGGTTTTAAATCAGTCACAGGTTCAGGTCCCTGAATTGCATGATTTGTTGATTTTTCTGTGTATTCACCTCGATAAGCATTTTACCCAGGGCGATATTCAATTCACCAGTTTCAACGATATCACCAACCTGATTGATTTACACGGAGAAGAAATTGACTGGGAAAAGTGCATCAGTCGTTGCAGAGAATTTAATTGTGAATCGGTGGTGTTTAAATATCTGCTGCTCGTGAACCGTTTTTTCAACATATCGCTGCCGGATTACATCCTGCAGAAATATGCATCTACCATCGGAGAACAGGAAGAGCAGATCTTTATCCGGTACCTGAATGGCTATACGAGTCATCCGTACGGTGCATCCACCCACCTGAAGAACATCGCGGAGATGCACAGCACCTCGGAGCGAATCCGCTACCTGCTGAAAGTGGTTTTCCCGTCCAGGGAATTTATGGCACGTAGCTACGCGATGAAACATCCGTCGCTTTTCTGGCTCTATTACCCCACAAGGCATTGGACAGCGCTGAAGGGTGTTTGGAAGATGATAGCCCCCTAAATCCCCAACGAAGTGAGGGAACGAATTAGATTCCTCACTGCGTTCGGAATGACAAGGTCATTCTTTATCTATTACCCGTCGATAGGATTGTGAGTATAATGTAGATTTTAGCACGACTGGGACAAAAAACTTCCTGCACCGCTGCCACACAAAGAATGGTTGAGTGAAAAAGTCAGGGCAGCGGGATTGACTATACCGGAACGGCTGTCATCCCGAACGGAACGCAGAGGAGTGAGGGAACAAAAAGGCAGGCAGACTGTAAATGAGGGAACGAATTAGATTCCTCACTGCGTTCGGAATGAC
>SAAL01000230.1 GCA_009929445.1 Bacteroidia bacterium | reverse complement strand
ATTTTGAAAAACGGAAATCCTCTTTGCCTTTTCCCTGAAGCCAGATTCAATCCGCATCAGAACCTGCTCCCGCTGCAAAAAGCAATTCCGCGCATCGCACTGCCCACGGAGGCCGAAACGGGCTTTACCCTCGATACACACATCGTTCCCGTGGCGTTTAACTATACGGCGAAGGATCGTTTTTTGTCGGATTTGTACGTAACTTACGGCAAACCTGTTCGGGTAGCTGATTACAAAGAACTTTACTTAACAGATGAAAATCAGGCGATTAACAAGCTTCGCAATGATTTGGATGACAGCCTGCGTCAATATGTGGTGGATATTCCGGAGGAGGATTACGGAGAAATTTCGGCGTTGATAGACGTGAATGCCAACGATTTAGCCGGAAAATCGTATCCCGAAAAAGATGGAATTGTTCATGCTTCGCAGGAAATCATCCGACGCATAAAAGCCCTGAAAGAAAGTAATCCGCAAGCTTACACCGATAAAATCACAGCTGTTCAAAATGCCCTGCAATTACTAAAATCTCATGGGCTGACCAGCAAAGACCCGATTACCCGACCGAAAGGCTACCTGGGTATTTTCGCCCGGGCATTACCGATGGTTGCCACTGCCCCACTCGCCCTTGCCGGACTGCTAAACACAATTTTCCCGATTCTGATTTACAAAAAACTATTGAGCGTCGTGAAAGACAAGCAGTTTATCAGTTCCATCCGCCTGGTAACCGGTATTTTCGTTGTGCCGATTTTCTACCTGTTGCAATTTGTATTAGTGGGACTGATTAGTGGTAACTGGCTATGTGCATCAGCGTATCTGCTGGCTTCACCGGTGGTGTTTTATTTTGGGTGCTGGTGGCGGAAAGAATGGAAAGAAATACTGCGGATGGAAGAAGTCAGACAATTTGTAAAAGAGAAAAAAGACGTTTGGGAAAAGGTATTGAATGCTTTTGAGGTTTAGTGTGTCAGTTTTTTTCAAGACGATTTTTTAAAAAAAACAAACATTGCCAAAGTCCTCATATTTTGGCAATGTTATATTCGTATTTTAATCCCATCCATTCAAAAATCCCCCGGGGACACTGTACAAATTCGAAGTACGGGGGATTGAGGGTATTATTATTTCAATTTCCTACTCTGGTATTTTGCATAAAAATGCCCGATCGTAAACGTAGGAATTATATCAATAAACGGTACGGCTTCTTCCACCATGGAGATTAAACCACCAATTTTTCCGGTCATTCCGCCAAACGATTTCATAAAAATAAAACCTGAAATTGGCGCCCATACCAAATCAAAAGACTCACCAACACCCGGGAAAATATAACTCGCCATCCCTATCGCATCCATCAATATACAAAACAGAAGCGAAGGCACAGTCAGCTCATTATCAACCTGTTGTGCTCTCGGTTCTGTATCGAGCACAGCGTTGTAAGTTTTTTCAGAATTGTCCATTTAGCAATAAAATTAAAATTGTTGATTTTAGTACATGACAAAAATTATATAGCGATATAATTATTTGATAATCAGCAAAATAACTGCCTTTTTATTTGGTAAAGACCTTGAAATTTTGTATCTT
>SAAL01000030.1 GCA_009929445.1 Bacteroidia bacterium | reverse complement strand
ACCTGTATCTCCTTTTTCTTATCCAATGATATACAACTCCACCGAGGAGCAGTAGGAGAAGCGGAAGAACAACATTGATCAGCTGCAATCGGGTAAGCTCAGATGTAGAGGTATTCTTTTTTAACAACCGCAGTGGTAAGGTTCGTGAGCGGAGTGCAATCCGGTTATTATTGTCGGTCAGAAACAGAATGCTGTTGACAATTAAATCGTTGTTGCCGAATTGCTGTGAGGTGTACCGGTCAAATCCGGGCGGCAATGTACGGATGGAGTCTCCCGATAGTTGGATGTCATTACGGATGATATCTCCGTCGGCAATGACAATCTGTCGTGTAACAAAACTTGTTTTTTTCACCGGAGCCGGATTCACTATTTCCACAGGCGGAATCCGGTTGGCGAATACCGACTCAAAAACACCTTCGATACTTACACCCACAGGAATGTGTGACACGGAAAAATAATTGCGGTCTTTCACATCGGGTAAATCGGTCATGGATATTTTGCCCGGAGCAGGCAGCAGGTGTGATTGTCCGGAGCTGGCCAGCAGCAATTTTTTTACTGTATTTTTATCATTGCCCACCAGATCGAGGGAAGAAGCAAATCTGGCTTGTACAGGTGAGATATTTCGGCTTACCGGATGTGACCCTGAGGTGAGCAGAAGGGGTGAGAATACCCACGGGATTGGCTCAAACTGAGGTTTCTGACCTGTAGGGGCTACATTCACCGGCATCAATGCACATTGAACATCCTGCACCAGCGACGGATTAATCCGAACTCCATAGCGAAATAGCATGTCTTCCAGGTTGAGTTCATAAGGTATTGCCGGAGTTTCACCGGTTTCGGTCAGTGATTTCTCAGAGATTCTTACTCCATCGATAAGCCAGAGTAAAGAGCCTCCGTTCATCAGGTACTGATCCAGTACGTATTTGTCCTTCTCGCTGAAGGGGTTGGTAGGTTTGGCAATGATTACGACTTTGTAATCATTCAGCACACCGGCATCAGTGCCTATTACTCCCCTGTCAATCTGAAAATACCGGCTCAGTGATTTGGAGGCTTCGTATGTCTCTGTTTCATTCAGTTCACCGTGTCCTTCCAGAAAGGCTATTTTTTCTATTTTGGTTTTTGTAAGCCGGTAAAAGGCATCTGTAAGTTCAAATTCCAGGTTTTCTAAGGAAATATTAAGATTTTCATCACCCGAAAGGCCGGGATTATTTTTCAGCAGATTTACAGGGATTATTTTTCCGTTGCAGGATAATTCCACCCAGGGAAATATGATTTTTTGTATGAATTTGCCTTCCTTATCCTTGTCGTGTACAGATGTTGCTGTCATACCCCGTTTTTCGAGTTCGCTGTATTCAATCTCTTTTTTATTATCTGTACTGCTTTCCACCGGAGTCTTCAGTTCGATGGTTATTTTACCTTTGCTGTAAATATTCAGTTCGGTCAGCATGTCGGTGGTGCTTTTTTTCAGACGCATGAAACCAGGATTCAGATCGCCTGTGAGATATACGGTAACTTTCACAGGTTGACTCACCGACTTCATCAACTCCCTCGTTTGGCGGCTCACAGTGAACCTTTTGTCCGATGTAAGGTCAATTCTGAAGAGGAATATTCCGGATAATCCAATGAGCAGGATTATCGAAATAAATAAAATGACAGAAGATTTTGAAACAGATTTCATGCGATCAGGAGTTAGCCGGCAGATTATTTATACTGAAACTTGCGATAACTATTGCAAAGATAGTAAAAAGATAAAATACTGACTGTCATTTCGAATGAAGTAAGAAATCTAATATATTTCAAGAATTTAGAATTTTAACGGCCAACATTGAATTTGAAATCAGATGATACACAATTGATACGGTTTTTCTTCAACTGTAACAGTTTAACACATAACTACTCAGCACTTCAATTAGTAATTTATTTAGCAATTTCAGAACAATTGTAGGTTCAAAAATTATAATATTTACAAAAAACTGTCAAATTTAAATGCTTAAATGACATTAGTTGCTCCAAAAATTCCCCCCTTTGGGGGTTGGGGGGCTAGTAGTTACAAAAAAAAACGTATATTCCCATCTGCTTTTTCCATGAATTGAATGGCTGAATTTATTTTATTATCTTTGCACTTTAAATAAAGAATCTATTCGTCTGCATAGAGTGTATGATGAAGTTCTGATACTTATTTAATGCTTCATAACTGACAGATTTTCGGATAATTATATTACAGAAATACATGGGAAAAACGATTTCGATAGCCAATCAGAAAGGCGGAGTGGGTAAGACGACTACAGCAATTAATCTGGCTGCATCACTGGCCAATCTGGGCCAAAAAGTGCTCCTCGTTGATGCCGACCCACAGGCGAATGCTTCATCGGGGCTGGGATTGGATATACGCAGGCTTGAATTTACAATATACGAATGTTTGATTGACAATGTACCCATTGCTCAGGCCATTCAGAAAACCGAAATTGATAATTTATCGGTTTTACCCTCGCACATCGATTTGGTAGGAGCTGAGATAGAACTGCTTCACCTAAACGAACGGGAACATGTAATGGAAAACATGCTCAAACCGGTGAAAACCGACTATGACTATGTACTGATTGATTGCTCGCCTTCGCTCGGACTGATAACTGTCAACGCTCTGACGGCTTCCGACTCGGTGATTATTCCGGTTCAAAGCGAATACTTCGCTCTCGAAGGGATAAGTAAACTCCTCAATACCATTAAGATAATCAAAAGCAAACTTAATTCGAAACTCGAAATCGAAGGTTTCCTTATCACTATGTACGACAACCGGTTGCGATCAGCCAACCTGGTGCTGGCCGAAGTGAAGAAACACTTTGACAAACTGGTTTTCGATACGGCCATTTATCGCAATGTCCGTCTGAGCGAAGCTCCCAGTTACGGAAAACCCATTTCGCAGTATGATCCCGATTCACGCGGTTCACTTAATTATTTCGACCTGGCCAAAGAGCTGATTGACAAACATAAATAATTCGGATAAATAAAAAACTCAATAAAAATATATGGCAAAAAATATCGGTTTGGGCAGAGGATTGGGCGCACTGATGGAGATGGACTCCCTCGGAGTAAGCGGAACATCATCCATCAACGAAGTGGAACTCAGTCTGATATTGCCAAATCCGCATCAGCCCCGTTCGCATTTTGATGAAGAATCACTGGCCGAACTGGCAAGCTCAATCAAAGAACTCGGAGTGATTTCACCCATCACGCTGCGTAAAAACGAAGACAATACCTACATGATTATTGCCGGCGAACGTCGCTACAGAGCAGCAAAATCCCTTGGTCTGAAAACCATACCTGCTTATGTGAAAACGGCCGCCGACGATCAGGTGATGGAAATGGCACTGATTGAGAATATCCAGCGCGAAGACCTGAATGCCATCGAAATTGCGCTCACATTTTTCCGCCTGATACAGGAATACAAACTCACCCAGGAAAGACTCAGCGAAAGGGTGGGTAAAAAGCGGGCAACAATAGCCAACTATCTGAGGCTGCTCCACCTGCCGGCAGAAATACAAATGGGCCTGAAAAACCGGAAAATTGACATGGGACATGCACGGGCCATACTCGGAATTACAGAACCGGCAGTCCAGTTGAAACTCTACAACCTGATACTGAAAAATAATTACCCGGTACGTATGATCGAAGAAATGGTTCGGAACTATGCCGAAACAGGTAATCTGAGCGGTAAACAGCCAGCCCTGCGACAGCCTAAGCTGAACGACCTGAAAGAACTGGGCGATTTGAAAAATCAGCTGAGTCAGATTTTCAATACCAAAGTACAGCTCACATGCGACGAGAAAGGAAAAGGTAAAATTACAATTCCTTTTGCAGACGATGAGCAGTTGATGAAAATCATGCAACTCATCGACAGAATTTAGGTATTCAGGCTTGTCCCTTTTTAGTCAACAAAAAAACAGGATGTGAAAACATTTTTTTGCAGAAAATAAAAGATAAAATTGGCCAGTAACCATCATCAAAAATTGAAAAAAAATTTCCTGATATATTGTTTCCTTATTTTGGTAGCCGGATATGGTTACTCTCAGACAATTACGGGTGGAGTGATAACCGCTTCGGACTCTTTAAATATTTCCGAAGTAACCGGGCCGGTTTCACGTGCAATTCAGCCATTCAATGATACACTGGTTTTCGATACCATCGTTGATACAAAGCGCGAATTCAAACCTGACCCCATGAAATCCGTGTGGCTTGGTGCTATTTTTCCGGGTTACGGACAAATTTATAACCGCAAATACTGGAAGCTGCCCATTGTTTACGGAGGATTTTTGGGTTTTGCCTATGCCATTTCATGGAACAACTCACGATACACATCCTATAAAAATGCCTATATCGATATTTCTGACAACGACGAAACCACCAATTACCATATTAAAATTTTGCCCCGCGGATACACCCTGCAAAATTACCCGGGAGGAGTCACAACGTATCAGGCCCGACTGAAAACAGGGATGGATCAGTTCAGAAGATACAGGGATCTGAGCGTAATACTCTCTGTGGGATATTATACTCTGGTACTTCTGGATGCGTTTGTGGATGCTCATCTTTATGATTTTGATATCAGTCAGGATTTGGTGCTGAATGTTGCACCGGCGCGAATAGAATACGAGCAAAATCCCCGCTCTGCTTACGGATTGCAATGCAGTATCCGTTTTTAAAGCTCTCTCCTAATTAATTACAATCAAGAATGAAAGTCAAAATTAATTATATCGTATTAATAGTCTTTTTTTTAATCCTCCTTTCACCGGCTTACACACAGGTCACCCGCGTAATTCAAAATCAGCCCCTCAAAACGATTGAAGAGGCCGATGAGGAAGAAACAGAACCGGATAGTACCGATTTTGATTTGGATGAAGATGAAGATCCGGACTCGGCAACAGTCATTCCGGATGACTTTACAAGTTCGCTGGATTTTTTACTTCAAAACTGGGCGGTCGACAAAAACGTTACCTCCAACTGCATATCGCAATCCAATCCGCTCACCGATGAGAATCAGTACCGCGAAAGACTCCGAAAACTGCCTCACCTGATAGAAATGCCTTATAATACGGCGGTAAAATCGTTTATAGATATCTATACACAACAACGCCGTAAGCAGGTGGAATACCTGCTGGGTTTGAGTGATTACTATTTTCCGATTTTCGAAAGTGCACTGGAAGCGATGCGGCTTCCGCTCGAACTGAAATACCTGCCGATCATCGAATCAGCCCTGAACCCCAAGGCAGTTTCAAGAGCCGGAGCTACCGGTATCTGGCAGTTTATGATTGGTACTGGAAAAATGTACGGACTTGAAGTCAATACGCTGGTGGACGAAAGGATGGATCCTGTAAAATCTTCCAAAGTGGCGGCTGAATACCTGAAAGAACTCTATTCCATTTTCTCGGACTGGCATCTGGCTATTGCAGCCTACAACTGCGGCCCGGGCAATGTGAACAAAGCCATACGCCGTGCCGGAGGAAAGCGCGATTTTTGGGCTATTTATCCTTATTTACCATCCGAAACCCGATCATATGTTCCTATTTTTATTGCTGCCGGCTATGTGATGAATTATGCCGATAAACACAATATTTGTGCTGCTAAAATTCGTATTCCGGCACTCACCGATACCATCATGCTCAACAGACGTGTTCACATGGAACAAATATCTTCGGTTCTCAATATTCAAATGGACGAACTTCGCCTCCTCAATCCTCAATACCGGCGCGATATTATTCCCGGTGATATCAAACCTTATCCGGTCTGCCTGCCTCATAATTACGCCAACCTTTTCATCGACCGCAGGGATGAAATATACGCCTACAAAGCCAATACGCTTGTTGATAACCGGCGGGATGAAGTGGAAATCCCCAAACCGGTATATAATCCGCCAAAAAGAGATTCGAAATCCAAATTTACTTATCATACGGTCAGGAAAGGACAGAATTTGGGCTCAATTGCTAAGAAATACCGAACCACTGTGGCCAAAATAAGAAAAGCCAATGGAATGAGGACTTCAAAAATAAAGACAGGACAAAAGCTGAAAATTCCAAAACGGTAATTACTCCCGGAATATGGATCATCTGATTATTTCATACGAAGTTTTTTTATTTTTTTAAAATTAAGGACGTATAGCCTGTCCCGATTTATCGGGAGAACACGCCATCCATCTTTATTCTCATGGGTGAAAATTTGTGTTTAATGGCTGTTTCATATTATTTTACCTGTAAAAAATAAATGCTGAAATATGGCAAAAGAAAAATTATATTATTCCATCTCCGAAGTGGCTGAAATGTTTTCGATCAATCAGTCCAATCTTCGTTTCTGGGAAAAGGAGTTCAAACAGCTGAAACCCCGCCGAAACGACAAGGGCACGAGATTTTACACCAAAGAAGATATTCAGCTGGTGAAACAAATCATGTATCTTATCAACGAGCAGAAACTGACACTGGAAGGTGTGAGGAAAAAATTGAGCGAGAAGAAAGATTCGATAGCAAAACAGCAGGAACTCACCGAAAGACTCCGTAATATCCGAAACGAATTGAAAGGTTTGATAGCCCAAATGGGCAGCAGTACTGAAGAAAACGAAGCATAGAAAATGTCGTCCATACGTTACGAAAAGGAAACTGTAGAAAAAATGATCCGGCTATACTGCCGCAGGAAGCACAAATCAGCCCCGGGCGAGTTGTGCCCCCGGTGTGAAGCCACCAACCGGTATGCACAGGAGAAACTGGATAAGTGTCCGTTTGGCGATGAAAAAGGTGCCTGTGCCGAATGTAAAATTCATTGTTACAAAGCCGACATGCGAGAGAATATCCGTGTGATAATGCGGTATGCGGGTCCGCGTATGCTCCTTTACCATCCATTTGACTACCTGATTCATGTACTGAAAGACAGGAAATAAAAAAAGCTGATCCAATTTACTTTGGTCAGCTTTTTTTAAGTTTTTGTTTATGCAGGCATTGTTATTTCTTGGCTGCCGGCAGAGCCGAAGGAGAAGTTACAGCCGGTTTTTCTTTCAGATTTAGTTTCTTTTTCACCAGCGGAGTAATATCATTGGCCGATGGACCCATGTAAACAATCGTCTGAGTAGTAGTGTCAAAAACATAAGTAAAATTGTTTTCGGCAGCAACATCATTCATCGCTTTTTTCACTTTATCCAGAATCGGAGCAGCCAGTTCCTGATTTTTCTTTTGTAAATCGTCGGTTGCAGCCTGATTCAGATTGCTGATTCTTTGTTCCATATCAGCCAGTTCGGATTGACGTGCCTGTTTGATACTTTCAGTCATGGTAGCCTGCGCATCCTGAAAAGCTTTGATCTTGGCATAATATTCTTCGCGCGATTTAAGCAACTCTTTTTCCCATGCATCCTGTGCTTCTTTCATTTGTGTATTCATCGTTTCCACTTCAGGCATCAGGGCTATGATTTCCTGTGAATTTACGTGACCGATTTTGAGACTTTGTGCCATTGCTCCCAATGGTAACAAGGCAATCATAAATAATGCAATTTTTTTAATCATTTTTGTTTTTATTAAGTTGAGTTTTTTATTCTTGATTTTTTGAAAAAACGGTGTGCAAAATTATAAATTTTATTTGGAATATCCCAATTTTTTGAGAACTTCATCGCTGATATCCAGCTTCTGAGAGACAAAAATGGCACTCATTGCCGATGACTTGTCGAATATCAGATCCAGTCCTTTGGTATTGCTGAGTTCCTGAATAGCGTTGTAAACTTCATCCTGAATTGGTTTCATCAGGCTTTCCCGTTTTTTGAAGAGTTCCCCTTCAGGTCCGAAATAGGAGCGTTTAAGTTCCTGAGCAGCTTTTTCTTTCGCCACTATTTCTTCCTCGCGTTTAACTTTCATCTCGTCCGACATGAAAACAAGCTCCGTCTGATAGTTTTTGTAGAGTTGCTGCACTTCTTTCATTTTGGCATCCACTTCTGCCTGCCATTTTTTGGACACCTGGTTTAACTGTTCGTTGGCGCTCTCATAAGCCGGTATGTTTTTCATGATGTAGCCCATGTCAACGGTAGCAAATTTCTGTGCCTGAGCAGCAAATCCCAGTCCGGCAATCAGGCAGAGTGTCAAAAATATTTTTTTCATTTTCAATTAGATTAAAAATTTGTTTCTTATGTAAAAAATAATGTATTTGTGATATTGGTATATCAAATACTTTGCCAAAAGTTTACATGTTTGTTAAGTGGTTGATTATCATATCGGTGTGCGCGTGATGAAACGGAAATTCAATGAGTACATTTTATCAGTGTGCAAAAGCCGGTACGGTCATTTACTTACAATTCTTTTCCTATTACAAAGTGGAACTGGCTTCCATGAGGTTTGTTTTCACCCACCTGAGAATCAAATCCATAACCCCAGTCGATACCCATCAGACCAAACATAGGCAGTACGATACGTACCCCGACCCCTGCCGATCTTTTTAGTTTGAACGGATTGTAATCGGAGAGTTTATTGAAACTGTTACCTGCTTCCAGGAATCCCAATGCCCAGATGGTGGCCGATTGTTCGAGTGAAATGGGGTAGCGGAGTTCAAGGGTGAATTTGTTGTACAGATAACCCACACGACGGGCATTGCCATTGGAATCGTATTCATAGGGAGTCAGCTGGCCTGTTTCATACCCACGCATGGAAATGTACTCGTTGGCATATCCGCCATATCCTGTCATTCCGTCACCTCCAAACATGTATGTACCGAACGGAGTGCGTGCGTTTTTGTTGTAGTGTCCAACGTAAGCAAATTCCGCGCGGGTCATCAGTACCGGAGTTTTATCAATGGGTAGTAGCGAAGTAAAGGTCTTTGCACTGAATTTCCACTTGTGATATTCCAGCCATTTGTATCGTTCGGCATCGGTCATAGCAGCGCTCGAATAGTCCTTACCGTTTATCAGGGAGTAAGGCGGAGTAATTTCCAGACCGAGTGAGAATGTAGAGCCCCGGCGTGTAAACAGCGGATTATCAATAGAATTACGGCTCGCGGTGAGGCTTAAGCTGAAATTGTTGAAATTTCCGTTTGTGACATTGGTTTCGTACTGATACCAGTTTTTGATCATGTAGCGCTGAAATCCTAACTGACCATAAAAAGTAAAGTAATCGTCCGGCCATTTCAGACGTTTTCCGTAACCGATAGAGCCTCCAAGCATGCGAAAATATTTGTTTTTATCCACCTCATTTTCATAGCTGGTATTATATCCGCCGTAACCGCTACCGTAACCACCATAACCACCATAACCACCATATCCTCCGTAGCCACCATATCCACCGTAACCACCGTAACCACCATATCCGCCATAATTGGAATACATATTCTGATATGAACTGAGGTAACGATCGCTCATGCCTGATGTAGCTGAATAGTAGAGTGATACGGAAAGTGAATTGGGACGTTTTCCACCCAGCCACGGCTCAAGAAACGATAGGCTGAAGGATGAGTAATAATTTCCGTTGGTTCGTGCATCGATGGTAAATGTCTGCCCTTCACCCTGTGGTACAATCCGATATGTTTCTGGTTTAAAAAGATTCTGAATGGCAAAGTTGCTGAATTTCAGTCCCACACTGCCCACCAGACCGGCTGCTCCCCATCCGGCTGAGAATTCAATCTGATCGCTCGATTTTGTTTCGAGGTTGTAGGTTACATCTACTGTTCCATTTTCTTCATTTGGCTCCATGCCGACATCCTTGTAAAGTTTTTCGTTTTCGAAATGCTGCATTTGAGCCAGATACTGCAAAGAACGGACAATGTCCTGTTGACTGTAAAGTTGTCCCGGTTTCGTAAATAACTCCCGTCGTATCACGTTTTCGTAAACGCGCGTGTTTCCCTTGATTGTCACCTCGTTGATAGTAGCCGGTTTTCCTTCAGACAAACGCAATTCGTAGTTGATAGTGTCATTCTGAATCGATACTTCTACCGGTTGTATGTTTGAGAAAAGATATCCTTTATTCTGATAATTTTTGATGACGGCATCATCATCCTCGTTGAGTCTTTTCATCAGTAAGGTATGATTGTAAATGTCGCCTTTCTTAATGCCCAGTACACTGTTGAAATAATCCGAAGGATATACCGTGTTACCAATCCAGGTGATGTCGCCAAAATAGTATTTATTACCCTCGTCCACAGTAAGATAAATATCAACAGATTTGCCATCGAAAGGCACAATGCTGTCTGAAACCACATAGGCATCGCGGTAGCCGTGTGCATTGTATTCTTTTTCAATCAGGGCTTTATCTTCTTCGAATTTTTCGTTGATGAATTTCTTAGAGCGCAGAATATTCTGAATACTGTTGTCGTTCGTTTTCTTCATCGCCTTGTCTATCTGTCTGACAGTTAAGGCGTTGTTTCCGATTACATAGATTTTATGAACTTTTATTTTCTCTTTTTTGTCAATGGAAATATCTACTTTTACGTAATTGGGTTTTTCAGGATCGTCTTTTTGATACACTTTGATATCGGCATTGGCAAATCCTTTCTCGTCCAGGTAGCGCTTGATTTCTAGTTTTGCCCTGTCAGACATGTTTGGAGTAATCTGTTTTTCTTTCTGAATACCAATTTTAGGAGTTATATCGTCTATTTCGCTTTTCTTAAGGCCGTTGAAAGTAATATCGGATACTTTGGGACGCATTGTCAGTCGGATCGTAAGCCAGACTTTTTCGTTTTCAAACTTAGTCTGAAGAATATCAACGTCGGAAAACATGGACTGTGCCCAGAATTTTTTCACTGCGTTGGTTATTTCAGTCCCTGGAATAGATATTTTCTGACCGACTGCCAACCCTGAAAAACCGATAAGCACAAAGTCATCATACGCCTCAGCGCCTTCTACTTCAATGCCGGCAATGGTATATTCTTTTGGTTGACCATAGTCAATAGGTGGCAGGTCTTGCGAAATGACAGTTGTTGAATCTTTGGTGGCTGGTGTTTGGGCGGTAACCCACAAACCGAAAGTGATCAGTAAACAAAGTGTCAGTAAAGTTTTGTAGTGCATGTAATATGTTGAGTATCTTCTTATTTCTATTATTTTTTTATTTTCCAAAACGTCTTTCACGCTTTTGATATTCCACGATAGCTTCGTATAAATTTTCCTTTCTGAAGTCGGGCCAGTGTGTTTCTGTAAAATATAATTCGGAGTATGCCAGTTGCCACAGCAGGAAGTTACTGATTCTTATCTCGCCGCTTGTACGTATCATCAGATCGGGGTCGGGTATATTTTTAGTGGTCAGATTTTGTGTAATAAGCTCATCTGTAATGTCTTCCGGGTTCAGATTTCCGGCTTTCACCCTTTCGGCTATTTGAGTTACTGCATTCGTTATTTCCCAGCGCGATGAGTAGCTTAGTGCCAGCACAAGACTCATTCTGTCGTTGCTGCTTGTTTCCAGCATGCAGCGGTTGAGTTTTGCTTTGGCGCCTTCAGGCAATCTTTCGAGGTCGCCGATAGCTAGCAGACGGATGTTGTTTTTGTTGAGCGTGGGTGTTTCTTTTTCGATGGTGTCAATCAGAAGTTCCATCAGCGCATCGACTTCCTCCTTGGATCTGTTCCAGTTTTCGGTCGAAAAGGCGTACAGGGTAAGGTATTTAATGCCAATTTCTGCTGCACCTTCGGAGCATTCGCGAACCGAAATCACTCCGTGCTGATGCCCGTAAACACGGTCATAACCACGCTCTTTTGCCCAGCGTCCGTTGCCGTCCATAATGATGGCAATATGAGCTGGAAGCCGCTCTGAGTCAATTTTTTCTTTGAAAGACATGTATTGTAAAGCCAGCAGACTGGGTTTGTTTTTTTTCGGTTTTTTTAAAATAGTCGTTGAAATACAAATCTACCGTTTTTTTTCGGTTTTTTTTGGCTTTACAGTTTTGTGTGAAGCCGGTTTTCGTCCTGCTGCGAATGAATTCTCGTTACAATCGCAATTGCGCGTCCAGAAATCATAACTAAAACCGATACTGAAACCGGACAGCATATCGTGATTCATCGGATTAAACTCTGTTCTTGGCAGCGGATTATCGAATTGTACCTTTCCCTCCAGGTTGTCGCCCAGCAACAGATGGTTAGCCAACTGCAGATTCAGATTCCAACGTTGCGCAAATTTCATTTTAAAGCCCACGCCAAACGGCATAGTGAATGTATAATTCTTGCCTTCAGAATTTTTGTAACCGGGCATCACCATGCCTCCGAATCCTGCAAAAATAAAGGGTGAATACCTTTTGCTGAATCTTTTGTACGGATTGTTTTCCAGATCAAAAAAATTAAACTCACCGCGAACATCCATCACGTGAAGCCGATTATTCAGCATGGCACTGTAAGTGCCAGCAGCATCCCTATACAAATAATTACCCTTTGCTGTTGTAAAATCGTAACCCAGACGTATCGCCAGACGCTGGTTGAACCTGTAGCGAAATATGCCTCCGATACCGGACTTCATATTTTGCAGGTTCGAGAAATACAAATCCTGATTTGCAATCGAATTTACGTCGCCGCTGTAAATGTTTAATCCTGCCTGCAAACCGATTTCAGCCCTGTAGGGATCGTTTTGCGAAAACACAGGTAAATAGCTTAGAATCAACATTAAACTCAATAATACAAATTTTCCGGCATGTACAATCATGATAACAACTCATAAATGAATAGTAAGTATATTGTACAACGTATTTTTGAGCAATAAATTTTGTATTACTAATCTAATTTGCTGACAAAAGTAATGATAATCTTTTTAATAATAGGTAGTATAGCTGAAAAGGCGGGTTTAATTTAACAAATAATTGCAAAAAAGTCAACTCATTTTTGGTTACTTAAATGATGGGTGAAATGACCATAACAGGAGTCAGTAGAAATGATAGCTGAAAACTCGATGAATCGTTTTCATGTAATGTAATTCTTTAAAGTAATAAAGTAAACTGTGCAGTTGGCTTCCTTAAATTCACACCATTCAGGTTTCGATTGAATACAACTGAGCCAGTGCTTCGTTTTCCTTTCTGGTCATTTCTGCCTGACTTTCGGTGGTTTTGTCGTCCTGCCCGCAAAGGTGGAGAATGCCGTGAATAATTACCCGGTGCAGTTCATTTTCAAAATCCACTCCAAGCCCTTCAGCGTTGGATTTTACGGTGTCGATGCTGATAAAAATATCGCCCGAAATAGTTTTTCCGCTGCTGTAATCAAACGTGATTATATCGGTGAAATAATCGTGCTGCAAAAATTCCTTGTTCAATTCCAAAATCCGTTCGTCATCGCAGAAAATATAGTTGATGTTTCCGGTTTTCTTGCCGTACTGCGCCGCAATCTGCTTTATCCATCTGCTGACTTTAGTTTGTTCAATTTCAGGAAGTTCTATGTTTTCTGAGAGGAACTGGATCATAACCCCTAACCCCTAAAGGGGATTTTTTTTGTGATATTTATGATGTTATATGGTGTGTTTAATATGCTACAGAAGAAACCAAAAGTCCCCCTTGAGGGGGATTTAGGGGGCCGTTCTAATGAAAAAACAAATACCCCAGCAGTATCGCTGCCGTAATTCCCACCAAATCAGCCGCTAATCCGGCAATGACAGCATAACGGGTGTTGGTGATTTTTACCGAACCAAAATACACAGCCAGAATGTAAAATGTAGTGTCGGTTGAGCCCTGAATAATTGATGAAAGCCGTCCCACGAAGGAATCTGCGCCAAATTCTTTCATCGTTTCCACCATCATACCCCGTGCTCCGCTTCCGCTCAGCGGTTTCATAAATGCGGTTGGAAGCGCTTCTACAAAATCAGTATTGACTCCGGTAGCAGCTACCAGATACCTTATTCCGTCCACCAGCAAATCCATTGCACCCGAAGCCCGAAACATGCCGATAGCCACCAGAATGGAAACAAGGTACGGAATAATGCCTACAGCTACCTGAAAACCGTCTTTGGCACCTTCAATGAACGTACTGTACACATTTATTTTTTTTCGGGCTGCCATGATGACAAATGCCACGATGATGGAAAGTATGATAAAGGCGGCCGCAAAACTCGAATAAGCTGTAATCTGCTCCTGTGAGAGCCGGCTGAAGAAGTAAACCAATCCGACAATCAAACCCACGAGTGAAATCAGTACACCCATTACTACGCGGTTGAACAGGTTGATTTTCTGGATGACCGAAACCAGTATAAGCCCCGAAAGCCAGGCACAAAGCGTTGCCACCACGATGGGTAAAAAGACATCAGCCGGATTTTCTGCCCCGAACTGTGCACGATACATCATCACGGTCATAGGTACAAGTACCAGTCCGGCGGTATTTAGCACCAGAAACATAATCATCGGGTTGGAAGCGGTATCTTTTTTCGGATTCAGTTCCTGCATCTGTTTCATGGCCTGCAGTCCCATGGGAGTTGCTGCATTGTCCAGGCCGAGCATATTGGCCGACATGTTCAGAAAAATACTGCTTAGTGCCGGATGATCTTTGGGTATTTCGGGATAAATGCGTGTGAAAAACGGTGCTACGATGCGCGACAATACTGTCATAGCTCCGCCCGATTCGGCTATTTTCAGGATTCCCATCCAGAAAGTCAGGATTCCGGTCAAACCGAGCGAAATCTCAAACCCCGACTTTGCCGAACCGAATATTGATTGCAGAATTTCATTAAAGATGGCGGAATTGCCAAAAAAAATCATTTGTACCAGCGCCACTACAAAGGCAATGAGTACAAATGCAATCCAGATATAATTAAGAGCCATTTGAGAATTTACGATTTTAGATTTTATAATTTACGATTGGGATTTTGAGATTTGCAAAAATAATGAAATTATGTGTGCTTTTGGATATAAAAGGAAAAACAATAGTACATTTTAAACTTAAAAATACCGATATACGGAAAATTTAAGTAGCTGCTAACTCAAAGTTAGCAGCTACTTAGTTAACGAAAATCCGTTAGTGGGATTTAAAGTTCTGTTACGGGGTAAACAACGTTCGGTGTAAGCCAATCAGGGGGCTTATCCGTATTGCAAAGCCCGTTTCACCAACACCGGAATATCTTCCGGCTTGCGTGCCACAGGCACACCTGCTGCTTCAAAAGTGGCAATTTTTTCAGCTGCAGTGCCGCTTCCGCTGGAAATGATGGCTCCGGCGTGTCCCATCCGTTTTCCGGGAGGGGCGCTCTGTCCAGCTATAAAAGCCACCACCGGTTTGGTCATTTTATTTTTGATAAATGCGGCTGCCTGCTCTTCGGCATCGCCGCCAATCTCACCGATAAGTACTACAGCTTCGGTTTCAGGGTCGTTCTGGTAAAGTTCCAGCAAATCCTGATAATACAATCCCGCTACCGGATCTCCACCAATTCCCACGCAGGTACTCTGACCTATTCCGTTTGTTGTAAGCTGATTAACCATTTCGTAGGTCAGTGTGCCGCTTCGGCTTATAAGTCCTACATTGCCTTTTTTGAAAATGGTTCCGGGCAGAATGCCTACCAATGCTTCATCGGGTGTAATTAATCCCGGACAATTTGGTCCGATTAATTTTGTGCCTTTTTTCTTCAGATAAGGCATTACCCGTACCATATCCAGCGTAGGAATTCCTTCGGTAATAGTTATCACCAGCCCGATGCCTGCTTCTGCTGCTTCCAGAATGCTGTCGGCTGCCACCGATGCCGGAACGAAAATGATGGATGTGTTGGCTTGTGTTGCTTTTACAGCATCTTCTACCGTGTTAAATACCGGAATTCCTTCCACTGTCTGGCCGCCTTTACCGGGTGAAACACCTCCTACGATGTTTGTGCCGTATGCTTTCATTTTTGAGGTGTGAAAACCACCGTCTCTGCCTGTAATTCCCTGAACTATCAGGCGTGTGTTTTTATTAACTAAAATGCTCATAGGATGCCCCCTAACCCCCTGAAGGGGGAATTTGGCGGGGATATTTTGTTTTGTTAGTAATTAGATTATTGTTATTCAGCCCCTCAACCCCCTGAAGGGGGAGTTGTAGTGCGTCGATTGAAATTATTAAGATTTGTCATGGACATTACAGACATAAATATCGGATTGTCTCTGGTTTCGAATCACTCCTATTGCTCAAAATAGCCTGTTGCAAAAAGTGATGAGTAATTGTGATTCTTTCGCTCGATGTTGATTTCACAAATTTTGACCAATTCTCTCTTACTTCCCCTTCAGGGGATTGAGGGGCAGTGTTAGTGTGCCGATAATTCGATCGCTTTCTTTGCTGCTTCCGTCATGCTTTCGACCACATTCAGATTGGTGCCCTGCAGTATTTCCAGTCCTTCTTTGGCGTTAGTGCCTGACAGGCGGACAACGATTGGAACCTGAACGTCAAGCTGTTCCAGTGCGGCCAATAATCCTCGTGCTACGTCGTCGCAACGCGTTATTCCGCCGAAAATATTAATCATTACCACTTTTACGTTTTCGTCGGAAAGGATGAGGTTCATGGCGTCAATCACTTTTTGCGGATTGGAGCTGCCGCCGATATCCAGGAAGTTGGCCGGCTCGCCGCCGTACATTTTTATCATGTCCATGGTTGCCATAGCCAGTCCGGCGCCGTTTACCATATAACCGATGTTTCCATCCAGTTTGATAAAACTCAGGCCTTTCTCTTTGGCTTCCATTTCGATTATTTCATTGGCATCCGGCTCGAAGAGTTTCTCGATTTCCGGCTGACGGAACATGGCGTTGTCGTCGAAATTCATTTTGCCGTCCAGAGCCAGTAGTTTATTGTCGTCGGTGATTACCAGCGGATTGATTTCCACCAGCGATGCGTCGGTATCGAGGCAGATTTTGTACATTTTCCGGAACAAATCTGCTGCCTGTTTTACCAGATTGAAGTCGTCGAACAGCCGGAAGGCAATTTTTCGGGCAGCAAACGGTGTCATACCCAGATCTGCTTCGATGGGCACTTTGATGATGGCATCGGGATTTTCTTTGGCCACTTCTTCGATTTCCACGCCGCCTTCGCGGCTGGCCATCAGGATGACAGATTTGGAATTCCGGTCGATGGTCATGCCTACGTAAATTTCCGAATGGAATTTCACTCCTTCGGCCAACAGGACTTTTTCTACCTTGTAGCCTTTGATGTCCATACCGAGAATTTTTGAAGCAGCTTCACGGGCCTCATCCGTGTTTTTAACGAGTTTTACTCCGCCGGCTTTTCCGCGCCCGCCGGTGAGCACCTGAGCTTTCACCACCGAAGGGAAACCCAGTTTTTCGGCCGCCGCCACCACTTCATCGGGTGTGTAGCAGATTATTTCGCGGGTTACAGGGATGTTGTAACGGGCAAAAATCTCTTTGGCCTGATATTCGTGTATTTTCATGTGTTAAATTGTTAAAAAAATATATCTCTCAAACGTTTATGATTGAATATTGTTCAATGATTTCTGAGAATTTATACTGAAAATTTTCATTGTCAGATTAATGTAATATCATTTTCCTGCTGCCTGTCACTTTATTATTGTTTACAACCTGTAAAATATAGATTCCTTTGTATTCAAAAGGAAGGCTTACCTGATCGGAATGAGCTTCGTAATCGAGAATTTTATTTCCTAAAACCGAATACACTACAATTTGGCTTTCGTTTTTCAAATTGCTGATATATAGCGTGTTGTCGGCAAAGTAAACCACAAGTTCCGATAAGTCTGAAATTGAATTTGTGCCCGTTGATGAAGTTGTAACAGCTTGAATTTCACTTGAAATCAGTGCACCGTTTCCTTGCGGTGTTACTGTATAATAATAGGTAGAATCATTATACAGGCCTGTAACCTGATAGTTCAATACGTTGCCGACCTGTTTCGGGTAACCTGTAACCGAAATGGGAGTTTCTACACTGCCTTCGGTTGCCACTTTTACGTAATCCAGGTAAACTCGTTTGCCTTTCAATACTGTGAATTTGAGGGTTGAGCCGGTGCCTGTTTCCGGGATGGGAGCTGTAAAGTCAATGTAATCAATTTTTGTGGTAAATGTGGTAAGTGAATCGTTGTTTACATCCACACGGATGGTTGCATCTGTATCGTTGTTATATCTTCTGGCACGAACGGTCAAAACTGTATTCGCTGATAAATCGATGGCAGGAGTGGTGAGTATGCAGTTAGATGATCCCGAAGCCATTCTGACATTACTGCTCGTTTGAGTTTCATAATAACCTGTAGCGCTCCAGGAACCGGGTAGTCCATTGTCGAAATGTTCTTCCAGAATAGTTCTCGACTGTGTTCCGGTTACTTTATATGAATAAACATTCAGCAGGTACCCGGTAGCATTGGCTGAGGCTGTCCAGTTGGCTGTAAAGCCGGATTGTGTGATGCCTGAAGGAAGTAATGCCATAAATGTATCGGATGATGTGGCTTTCAGATGTACTGCGGAGGCTGTGATGCCTCCTCCACTGATGTTCAGGTCGGCGCTTACCACACCCAGCGACTGCGGATTGCAGGTGACAACCAGCTTGTATCCGGCTTCAGCCTCTGCTTTTGTAATGGTGGAAGTGGAAAGTGAGAAGTAAGACTGATCGGTACCTGTAACGTTCAGGCTTAAGTTTCCGGTCAGATTAGCCGCTTTTATATCCAGCAGGATGGAATAATTTTGCTGATAAGGGATATTACCGAATTCAACTATCGAATTATTGGCCGGAATAAGTAACTGAGGTCCGGATGGGATATTCTGCGACCAGGCGATGCCTTTCTTGTTACCCCAGATATATTCGGCCAGTTCGGGATGATCGATAAACGGGTTCCTGTTTTCCTGATGGTTATATACGGCATTGTTCCGGTCAATTTCCTTTTGGCTTACCGGATCCTGCCTGTGCCATTTCAGAAAAAGATTGACAGACCAGTCAGTTAGTGCAGGGTATTTATTTCTGCTGAATGAGTCTCCTCCAATTGTGGTCATAATATTTTCGTAACGCGTGGCAAAGTAGAAATAGGTACGTGCAAAATCACCCTTGTACTCATCCACTGGCTCGAATACAGTACCGGAATAGCCAGGGAAAGTGCTTGATCCGAGTTTCCCCAGCGCTTTGGCGCTTAGGGTGTTGCCATTTGTCGATTCGCCGTAGGGATAATTGCTTCGCTGACCATTCACTTTACCATCGGTAGGATACACATGGAAGGCGTCGCTGACCATGGGTGATTTGCTGCTAAACCAACTTTGCGGGATGGAATGTTCGCGGTTGTAACAATCGCAAACCAGGGAGTAGTTGCCGCATTCTTTGTATCCGAATGTCCAGTCGCATGTTGAGTACATGTCCCAAACCTTTCCCGAAGGAGTTTTATCGCTGGTATCGTATATGGTGTACAGGTAATCGTAAGTTTTTGTCACATAGCCCGATGAGATGATGCTGTAAAGCTGGGTTTTAAGCGCTGCATCAGTTTTTCCTTCGGCAGCGAGGTAATAATTAGCCGGATCCTGAGCCTGTAAATTCAGTCCGAAAAAAATAAGAGTGACAGTAAAAAGATGTTTCATGTTTTGAAGTGAGAGTGATATTTTTTTACAAAGGAACAAAAAATGTTTGAAAAATAGCATGTTAAAAGAGATTTTTATACAAAAAAAGGCACATCGGAAAGCCGATATGCTTTAAGTACTGAATTTAAAAATCAGAGAAATTTATATTACCATGAGCTTCATTGAAGTTACATTGGTTTTTACTATCACAATGCCAAGGGGCAGTTGTCGGTTAGCATCCAGTTGTTGTCCGGTAACTGAGAATAATTTTACATTTTTCAAATCACCGGAACTTTTCAAAAAACGATCCTGAATCCAGAAATTAACATCAGCGGTTATTTCTGTTTGTACATCTGTAGCTACCTGGCGGGTAGCGATGATGTACTGACAACCTTCATCGGTAGTATTGGTGCCGTTTCCCCAGTTGTTTATGGCGTAAGAAGTTCCGGAATTTCCCTGGTTAAACTGCGATGTTCCGGCTGAGATAATAAAATAGTTGTTTTTATAGATTGGGGTAAACTTCCAGCCCCCGGAGGTTTGTGTGCCGGTGATGGCAGTTAATTTTGGTGTTGCTTTGGAGATGTATATGTTTTCGGTGCCTGAAGCTTTGCTCACCAGGCTGTAAGTGCCGTCGCTTAACGCAACCAGTTTCCATAAAAATTTATCCTGGTTGTTCTGGTAAGTCTCTCCTAAAAGCGTATTACCGACTCCCTGATACGAAACAGACCTGTTTTCCCGTACGGAAGTGAATGAGTACCAGGTAATCGTACCGTTGCTTGCAAGGGGCAGATTAATAGAATTTTTAAAAGTTTCAAAAGCTGCCAGCAACGCATTATTAGCATTTCTATAGTTTTCCTGTGTGGAAGCAGGGTTGTTTTTTTACAGAAGTGGCGTGATTGATGGCATCATTCAGCACAGACAGGTTTTCAGTAGTGTATTGACCGGGTTCGATGCCGATCGGTGCCAGCATTTTATTTCCAGTCACATTGTCAATAGCAATAATTAATGTATCCAGAGCATCTCCTCCCACGATATTTTCCAATCTGAAAAGAAACTGACAACCCGTATCGGTAGTATTGCTGCCACCTCCCCAGTTGTAAATCTGATAAGTCTGCCCACTACCCGTTTGATTCATTTGTACATCACCGTTTGAAATGGCGAAATACTGGTTGGTGTAAACGGGTGTAAAGGTCCATCCGCCGGAAGCGGGAATGCCGTTTTGTGCTTTCAGGGCTGTGTTATAAACTGAATTTTCATTGATGTGGCTGTCTTTAACTTTGCTGACCATATTATAGGTGCCATCTGCATTCCGGGTAATTTTCCAAAGAAATTTATCTGTATTAGCAGTAAAGGCCTGACCGATAAGCGCCGTATTGTCGCCCTGATACGCCACGAACCGCGTAGCATCTCTTAACGGAGCCGACAGGGAGTACCAGTATTGCTTAGATGCAGTGCTGACTTTAGGCAGATTAATTTTTTTTTTAAACTGTTCGATTTGAGAAATCAACAGTTCTGCTGCAGCATTATATTCATCGTTGCTCAGATTTGGGTTGTTTCTTACGGCAGAAGCAGCATCTATTTCGTTTTGAAATTCTGCTACTGCTGCTGTTGAGTACTTTCCCGGCTCAGACCCCACCAAAACTGAATTTTTAGTTGAATTTGCCTTGTCAATAGCATTTATCAGTACATCCAAAGCCGGATTCATGTTTTTCTCGGGAGAATATATCAAACCATCAACTGCATTCTTCCCGTCGGGAGTTACAAATACGAAGGTGAACATCCATTTCATTAACCGAACCGCACTGTTTGAAAAACCATTGTTAGGTAATTTTATCACAACTTTATTCCATCCCTCGTTCAGAGTTACGGAGATAGGAGGACGTGCCGTGAAATTTTCATTCTTCAATGTGATTTCATTGGTTTTAGTTGTATGTGTATTTTGCCAAACGGGCGGTGGTATGGCTGTACCGTTGAGCCAGACTTTACTGTTGTAATAATCCCATTTCCCCTGTGGAGCTGCCAGATCGGATTCAGAGCGCCCGTAATTTTGAAATTCCAGTTGCAAGCCTACTGTCTGCTGTGCAGGCGAATAGACGTATGTATAGGCATAAGCTGTTGCATTGGTTTGCGGGCTGGTGTAGAATGCCGGAATAGTTTTTTCTCCCCAAACATGCCGGAGGTAAATCCCAGCCCCGTAAGCTGATTTTGTGTTGTAGGTTGACCCGTTGTAAGTGTATGATGACGCCGGTTCCTGCGTTTCCGGCGGGAAAACGGTATTCACATTTCCACCGTTGGGGAACGGATCGGTTATTTTCCACTGTACATTGGTTTGTTTCACATAAGCGATAGGTTCATTTTTCAGAAAATTGGCTTTATGGAACAGGAAGCGACGCTCCCAGTCGGCAAATTCGATATCGGTAGGGTCCAGTTTCACACCAATGGTGTAAAAGTAACCTTTACCGCCGCCCAGCCAGGCACGCTCAGCTGCAGCAAGCATGGATTGATAAAAGGCATTCTGGATAATAATATCTCTGTCGGTTGGCACGATACGGTCGTTCCAGATTCCTACAATCAAACCCGGATATTGATTGCTGCCTTTGGTTTGCATGGCAATGGTGCTGTTGTAGAGGCTTACCACATCAGCATACTGGTCGTAGTGATTGATGTAGTGCAACCGCGAATCAATGGCAGGCAGTGACCCTAAAGTACTTCCAGCGTATGACCACATGTGAACCATATCCACATCACTTTCTGTATATCCGTATCCGGGACGCCAAACTACTATTTTTTTACCTTTCCCACGGATGTGTGATGTCATTTCCTTTATAAAAAAATCAACCGAAATTGTTGAACCCTGCGTATCGGGAGTACGTACCTCATCGCTGCCTATGTGCATCCATTCCACATCGGAGAATGTTGTACAGGCTTCGGTTATAATGGCTTTCATCTCTGCAAGTCCATCTTCGGTAAGCATCACATGTCCCATGGCTTTGCGGAATGCTTCGCTGTGGCCAGGCATGTCTATTTCCGGAATGACTTGTACACCGTGCTGACGGGCAAAAGCGACTAATTCTTTCGCTTGAGCTATGGTGTAGAATTTTCCGGCGTGGCGCGTAAAACTTGCATTTGCATTAAGTTGCGGATATACTTTGCTTTCCAGTCTCCAGCCCTGATTTTCGGTCAGGTGCCAGTGGAATGTATTTACCTTGAAGCGTGAAAGTTTGGCAATGTGGTTTTTAAGTTCATCAAATTCGATAAAACTCCGTCCAACATCGTGCATGTATCCGCGTAAGCGGAAGGCAGGCCAGTCGGTAATGGTGCAGGCTTCGATGTTACCACCGGAATTTTCGGCAAGCTGACGGAGCGTTTGGGTAGCCCAGTAGGCCCCCTGCAGTTTTGTAGCCTTTATCGAAATCTTGCTTTCTGTTACTTCGAGCAGGTATGCTTCGTCCTGAAATTCAGCATTCGGTAGGGAGCTGACAAGCTGCACCTCGATGAGCGCAGAAGCCGGACTTGCTACACTGCCGCCTCCCGAAAGAATAAGGTCAGATAATTCTGCCTGAATAGCAGGATCATTTGAACCGGTAGCGGGAATAGTGATCTGAACAGGTCTGCTCAGGGTAAAAGTGCCGCTGTTCATGGTAATCTGTTGAGGTTTGGGCAACAGATGCTCCACCTTGCCCATCAGAGAAGAGCTTGCCATCAAAAGAAAGGTTAAAAGCAGCAGTGTTTTTGTTTCCATAAATTAATAAATTTAATAATAGAGGATTCAAAGATAAATAATTTTATTTTAACAAACAAATACTCATCCCGTTTTTTTATTCAGACTGAATACAATCCATGTCTGTTTGAACCCGTTACTTGTTTTTTTCAAAAAAAAACCGTAATTTTGCAGCCTTATTTTCACGATAATTAAAAAAAAGAAGATTTTATGGCTACTACAGCAGATATTAAAAACGGTATGTGCATTGACATTGAAGGTCAGTATTATTATATTACTGAATTTTTACATGTAAAACCAGGCAAAGGTCCGGCTTTTGTACGTACAAAAATGAAAAACGTGGTTACCGGTCGTACGTTGGAGCGTACATTCAATTCCGGTGTGCGGCTTGAGGAGGTTCGCATCGAACATCGTCCCTATCAGTTTCTTTACAAGGACGATATGGGGTATAATTTTATGAACAATGAGACTTTCGAGCAGGTTTCAATAGCACCGGAGCAAATTAACGGAGTAGATTTCCTGAAAGAAGGAATGGAAATTGAAGTGGTAACTCATGCCGAATCGGATACGATACTTTATGCAGATCTGCCTGTACAGGTAGCTTTGCTGGTGACCTACACCGAGCCCGGACTTAAGGGTGATACGGCTACGAATGCCACCAAACCCGCTACTGTAGAAACCGGTGCTACGGTACGTGTGCCGCTGTTTATAAACGAAGGTGAAATGATACGCGTCGATACCCGTGATGGATCGTACGTAGAACGGGTGAAATCATAAAAGATTCAGGCCAAACATCATAAAAAAATCCAGTAAAGATTCTTTTTACCGGATTTTTTTTGTGGTTTTTTACTTCCCTGCTGCCCACATTCCCAATTTGTTGTTGCGGGCATGTCTTTCACTTTTCAAAAACCGGCTCTGATATTTCACATTGGGCGGATAGGTGGATGTGACAGCAAAACCGCACCGTACGATATAGTCATTCAGAAAAGTGCCGTCTTCCATGAAAACATAAGCCAGCGTTCGGCCGTATTGATCATATTTCTGCACATCGTATTCCAGTCTTACTTTTTTTCCTTTCAGGTAATTTGTTAAAAAATTTGTTGACTCCTTTCCATAATATTGCTTTACCTTTTTGCCGTAATTCTTTGCCTCGGGAGCATCGATGCCAATAAAACGGATTTTTTCTTTTTCGCCCTTTGCGTTAATCAGCCAGAAAGTGTCGCCATCTACTACTCGATGAATTCTGAAGAAGACATTCGTGTTGTTTCCGGATTGAGCCGGCTGAAAAGCACCCAACGAGGTAAAATTTATACATGATAGGGCAAGAAAAACGGCAACGGCCGGAATTTTCTGTATTATTTTCATTGTCGTAACGAGTTGATAAAATAATAATTACAAAGTTACAAATTCATTTTAAATTTGAAACTTGCTCAGATTTTCATACATTTGTATCTGAATATATTCAAATCAATGACATGAAAAGATTGCTAAAAAGTTTCGTATTTGCCTGGCAGGGGATAAAGGCCGTTTTCTCTTCGGAGCAAAACATGAAAATACACGTTGCAGTGGCTATTACGGTGATTTTTTTCGGCTTTGTCTTCAGCATTTCTTCAGCTGAGTGGATTTCGGTTGTAATTTGTATTGGACTGGTTGTCAGCGCCGAGATGTTTAACACGGCTTTCGAAACACTTGTCGACAAGGTTTCGCCCGATAAGGACCCTCTGGCCGGAAAAACCAAGGACATAGCCGCAGGAGCAGTTTTGTTGGCGGCAATTATCTCTGTTGTGGTGGGAATAATCATTTTTCTTCCGAAACTGATAAACCTGATTTTCTGAAAATGATTTTTAAAGGTACAGATTTTTTTCGTCAAAACTGTCCTGAATTTAATGATTAACCGAATGAAACGCCGTTTTTTTCATCATTTTATTGATCTGCTGTATCCCAATCTTTGCCTTATCTGCAATGAAAGCCTGATGAGTACGGAGAACCAGCTCTGTCTGTCGTGTTTCAGTAAAATGCCCAAAACGAATTATCATTTGCTTCAGGACAATCCGGTAGAAAAAAGATTCTGGGGTAAAGTGCCGGTTGAAAGAGCAACTTCTTTTTTGTTTTTTCAGAAAGGATCTGATTTTCAAAAATTGATTCACGAACTGAAATACAGGGGAAATAAAGAAGTGGGCGTTACAATGGGAAAATTTGCGGCAGCTGATTTACTTGATTCGGATGATTTTAAATCGATAGATCTGATTGTGCCGGTGCCGCTGCATGAAAAAAAGGAAGCCAAACGGGGTTACAATCAGAGCGAAATGATTTGTAACGGCATAGCCGAAATATTAGGAATGCCGGTGGTGACGGACAATCTGTACAGAACAGCTGAAAATACCACTCAAACCCGTAAATCGGTTTTTGAGCGATACGAGAATACACAGGGTATTTTCGGATTGAAAAATCCGGCCGAATTTGAAGGGAAACACATTTTAATCGTTGACGATGTGCTCACCACCGGCTCCACCGTCGAAGCATGTATACAGGCATTGCTGCAGGCCAAAAATACAAGAATAAGCGTATTTACACTCGCCATTGCTACTTAATCATCCTTTCACTAAATTCCGGATAGCTTCGTGAACTTTGAAAAAATCAAACTGCTCGACGATACTGTCTTTGTAAATTTTGATTTCATCGTTGCAGAGGTTACCAATGCTCCCCTCGTGGGTGTGATGAATGTTTTTATCAGGTGTAAATTCACCTGCTTCAATGCTCAGGCCTACCTGCTTGTAGGCGTCGCGGAATGGTACTCCACTTAACACCAACCGGTTCACTTCCTCGACACTGAACAGGTAGTCGTATTTCGGATCTTTCAGAATATCGCGGTTTACCTCAATCCGGTCCATCATCATGGTCGTCATTTCGAGGCAGGCACGTAATTCATCGAAAGCAGGCACAAAAACCTCCTTCATTATTTGCAGGTCTCTGAAATAGCCCGAAGGCAGGTTGTTGGTAATGAACGTAATCTGCTGCGGAACAGATTGAATTTTATTACACCGGGCACGTGTCAGTTCGAATACATCCGGATTTTTCTTGTGGGGCATAATGCTCGAACCGGTGGTAAATTCATCAGCCAGCCGAATGAAACCGAAATTTTTAGAGGTGAACATGCATGCGTCGTAAGCCAGTTTGGCAACTGTAGCAGCCACTCCGGCCAATGCGGTAGTCACCACACGCTCCATTTTACCACGCCCCATCTGAGCGTACACAACGTTGTAATTCATGCTGTCGAATCCCAGCAGATCGGTTGTAAGGCGGCGGTTGAGTGGGAATGATGAACCGTAACCGGCAGCCGAACCCAGTGGATTGCGGTTTGTGATTTTCCAGGCAGCCAGCAGCAGTTGCAGATCATCCGCAAGGCTTTCGGCATAAGCACCAAACCAAAGTCCGAACGACGATGGCATGGCAATCTGCAGGTGGGTGTATCCCGGCATCAGCACGTCGCGGTATTTGTTGCTTTGCTCTATCAGTATATCAAACAATGCCGTGATGCTTTCAACCGTTTTTTCAATTTCGGCACGGGTGAAAAGTTTCAGATCCACCAGCACCTGATCATTGCGCGAACGACCGCTGTGAATTTTTTTCCCGACATCTCCGAGTTTCTGTGTGAGCATAAGTTCTACCTGCGAGTGAACGTCTTCCACGCCTTCTTCAATCACAAATTCCCCATTTTCCGCAATCTGAAATATGATTTTCAGCTCTGCCTCCAATGCGTTCAGTTCTTCGCTGTGGAGCAAACCAACCGATTCGAGCATCCGAATGTGTGCGATTGAACCCAGTACATCATACGGGGCTAAAAAGAGATCCATTTCACGGTCGTGTCCGACGGTATATTTGTCAATCTTTTCGTTTATTTCTGTTGATTTTTCCCAAAGTTTCATGTTATGCCCTCCGGAACGGGAATATGAGAATTGTTATTAATTATAGAATCCGAAATAAAGCTTTCAGAGAGCAGAAACCGCTTCAGCTATCGCATCTGCAATGGTATTTACCCCTTTTTTCAGTTTGCTGTCCATCATCATTTTTATCATCGTAGGCAGGTCGGCTTTGATGGTGATTTTCATTTTACAGGTATTCTCCGAAACCGGTACAAGCTGAATCCAGCCAAAAGCGGTTATGGGAGAATTTTCGGCTTCCATTTTAATGGTTTTAAACGGTTCACGCTCTACAATCCGGAAACCTGCCTGCCCGAAACCAGGAATTGAAAACTTTATAGAGTCCTGGTCGGATTCGATGTCTTTAAAGTATTCGCCTGCCATTTTTTGCCCCTCAGTGTCTGTGTTTTTAATCTTGTTGAGGTTGGTCAGGTCGCTCAGGGTATTGAAAACCATTTCCTGTGGTTGAGAAATGGTTTTTATTTCACTTTCGTATGTGGTCATTTTTTTTTGGATAGTATGAATCAATCTTTTTTCCAGGCTGAGGGATTTTTTCTCCATTCACGTAGAGTTTCCATATCTTTTTCCTGAATATAGCTGGTAGCCAGGGCTTCTGTAAGCACTGCATCGTAATTGCTTAACGCTGAGAGTTTTACTTTCGCATTTTTGAATTTTTCTTCGGCGGAAGTAAAACCGTATGAAAATATTGCCACCATGCCCAATACATCCGAGCCGTCTTTACGAATGGCTTCCACAGCTTTCAGGCTGCTACCGCCGGTTGATATCAGGTCTTCTATCACCACCACTTTTTGTTTGGGTCTCAAATCACCTTCTATCAGATTTTCCAGTCCGTGATCCTTCGGGCTTGAACGAACGTAAATGAACGGCAGGCCCAATTCGTCGGCTACCAACACTCCCTGAGCTATTGCACCCGTTGCCACTCCGGCTATCACTTCTGCCTCCGGATAAAGATCCATGATGCAATGTACAAGTGCATTTTTGATATAGGTACGAATGGCCGGATAGGAAAGTGTTTTCCTGTTGTCGCAATAAATAGGTGATTTCCACCCGGATGCCCATACAAAAGGATTGTTGGGCTGAAGTTTTACTGCTTTGATTTTCAACAGTCTTTCTGCAATATTTTTTTCAATAAGTTTCATAAATTCGTGTGTTTTTTTTTCATAAATAATTGAGTGAAAATGAGAAAAGCACATGCTCATTTTTGCCGCAAAATTACTCAAAGTATTCAACAAACTAAGTTAAAAAAATGAATTTATATGATATTTAAGCAGCGTTTTTCATTCTACAGGAGCCAAAAAAGCATCTTCAACATGGTCGATGATGAAATTTTGTCCTTTTGGAATGACTGAAATGACGTCAAAACGGGTTTCACCCTGCCAGTCGGATTGGAGGATATATTGGTGAGCACCATTCACAATGTTTTTGATTTTACGCGGAGTAATGGCTTCCTGCGGATGCTCAAAAGTCTCGGTAGAGCGGGTTTTTACTTCCACTACCACCAGCCAGCCATCTTTTTCGGCTACAATGTCCAGCTCGTATTTTCCGGCAAACCAATTGGTCTGTTTTATTTTATATCCATTCTCGCGCAGATAAGCCTGTGCGCGTAGTTCGCCTTCGTTCCCCAGCTCGTTGTGTTTTGCCATACATGTTTTTTTAACATTCATTGCAAAAATAGACTTTTTTCATAAAAATGCAAGATTATTTAAGGATATAATGTTATTTTTGTGCTGTTAAACATTCATTATGCCAAAAAAGAAACCATCGAAGCCTACACAAAATCGTGATACTCTGCGCAAACACCGCCACATTTTTACGCTAAACGATCTGGAAAACAAGGCATTGAACAGATACCTGAGCAAGTACAGCGTGAAGAATAAATCCAAATTTATCCGCGAAACACTGATGGTAGAAATCATTCGACGGTTGGAAAAAGACCAGCCTACGCTTTTTGATTAGACGAACAGCTGAACATCCGGTTATGGAAATCCTCACCCTTTTATTGGTTTTTTTCGTTGCTATTCTTGCAGGTTTTTCTGCTGCCTGGCTTTATTTTTCCTCCAAACTGAACCGGGTAAAAGAAACCTCTGCTGCTGCGCTGCTCCAATGGCAGAAAGAAATGAACGTAGCTGAAAATAAGCACGTTGTAGCCACCGAAACCCTCCGCCTCAAAACCGAAGAGCTCAATAAGCTTTATCAGGAAAACGATAAGCTAACTCAGACAGCCGACGAACGTGGTATGGAACTTGCAGGGCTTCAGATAGCCAATGCGAATCTGATGGAGAAACTTCAGACTCAGAAGCAGGAACTCGAAGTATTGCAGAAGCGTCTGACAAGCGAATTTGAAAATATCGCCTCGCGCATTCTGAAAGAAAAAGCAAGTGATTTCACGGAATCCAGTCATACAAATCTGAGCCGGATACTTGATCCGCTGAAAGAGAAAATTACGCTTTTCGAAAAGAAAGTGGAAGAAACCTACGACAGGGAGCTCAGGGATAAAATAAGCCTGAAAGAAGAAATAGTAAGGCTTACCGAACTTAATGCTCGCGTAAGCGACGAAGCCAGAAGCCTCACCAAAGCCCTGAAAGGCGATGTGAAAAAGCAGGGAAACTGGGGAGAAGTGATACTGGAACGGGTTCTCGAACGTTCGGGGCTCACCCGCGGGCAGGAGTATGACATCCAGGTGGACGTGATGAGCCACGAGGAACAGCGGCAACGGCCGGATGTGATTGTTCATCTGCCCGACGAAAAACACATCATAATTGACTCAAAAGTGTCGCTCAATGCCTATGAGCAGTTTGTAGCGGCCGAAACGCCCGAAGAGCAGAGCGTACATCTGAAGAAACACATCTTATCCTTACGTACGCACATCAAAGAGTTGAGTGTTAAGAACTATCAACAGGCCATCAGCGTCCGTACACCCGACTTTGTGCTGATGTTTCTGCCCATCGAGGCTTCGTTTTCGGTGGCGGTGCAGTACGATAACGAACTATACACTTACGCCTGGGAACGGAAAGTGGTGATTGTGAGTCCTACCACGCTTCTGGCTACTCTGAGAACTGTTTCTTCTATCTGGAGGCAGGAAAATCAGACAAAAAATGCTCAGGAAATAGCACGGCTGAGCAAAGCGCTGCACGATAAATTTCTCTTGTTTGCCGAAGACATGGACAGAATAAAAATAAATCTGGACAGAGCATCCGCGGCTTACAGCGATGCATTAAAGAAAATGAAAGACGGAAAAGGTAATATCATCCGAACGGCTGAACGTATTCAGGAACTGGGCGGATTCGATACCCAAAAGGCTCTCCCAACGGATTTTGAGCTTTTTTGAGTTTTCTAAACACTTATATTTCGTACCTTTGCACATTCAAAACTAAAGAAAAAAATGATGAATTTGTACAAATTAATAATCGGAATGATGATTTTTGTTTTGAATTTTCCATTCATTCAAATCCAGGCTCAGCATAAAAATCGAAAAGATAACAATGTTGAATACCTGCCAATTCCCGAAATTTTTCCCACTGACTCACTCGTCGCAGAATCGCCGGAAAAACCGGTAAAAACCTATAAATACATTTTGCTGAAACCGTCGGGCCCAACCGATACCACCATCTTTTTTGTGGATTCAATCACCCGCAAACACAGGCTCGATTCAATCATGAGCATACCACTCTCAAAAACCGATTCTCTGCTATATGCCTCCAATTCATTGCTTTTGCCGCTCGTGTACACGGGTAAAGATATCAGGGCAGTGTGGGACATCAACAAAAACCTGATGTCACTGGCTAACGGAAGTAGGAATGGTCTGATAACGAATAAGTTACCAGTGAAAATGACAACAGAAAATTTCGTTGCCGATCTGAGACGGGGAGCCCGGGATTACATTTCAAACCACGCCATGCAGCTGTATGTAACCACCCTCGACAGGTTGCCGAGTCTGAGTACATTCATGTCGCGCCCCATTAAAGGAAGCAGGGTGAATCCCCTGGCTGTGTATGAAGATAAGATTGACCTGGGAAACAAAAAAATCGAAATCAACGATTTGAAATATATCTACTGGACAAAAAAAGCAAACGCTTTGCTCCAGTTCAGCCAAAATTATGTCTCGAGCAACTGGTATCAGGGAGGTAATAGCAATTTTGCATTTTTGAGTATTATTACCGGTGAAACGAATTTCGATAACAGAAAAAATATTCAGTGGGATAACAGATTCGAATGGCGAACAGGTCTGAGTTCTATCATTGGCAATACGAAACGCAAAGTGATGATCAACGACGATATTCTGCGCTATAACACCAAATTTGGCCTCAAAGCAGGCGGCAACTGGTTTTACAGCGTTTCGGGAGAATTGTCCACCCAGCTTTTCGACAGCTATAAGTCCATTAATTCCGACGAATACAAAGGGCGTTTGTTTACTCCCGTCAGAGCCAATCTGGGTGTGGGGATGGATTACAAATATAAAAAATATTTTTCACTTATGATTGCTCCTGTAGCTTTCAAATACATTTACGTGCACGATACGATTCATGTGAATCAAAATCTCTTCGGAGTGAAGAAAGGGGAGAATCAACTGAAGCAAATAGGTAGTTCGTTTCGGGCGCAACTGAATATAGTACCCGCCCGCAACTGGAATCTGGACTCCAAACTATCTTTTTATACCGATTACAAAAAAGTGGAAATAGATTGGGAAATCGTGAACAACTTCATCATCAACCGGTTTCTTACCACCCGTATTTCATTGAATCCGAGATTCGACAATACAATCATCCTGAAAGAAGGTGAAAAAACAAAAATTCAGTTCAAAGAATTGATGAGTATCGGTTTTTCATACCGATTTCTCTAAAAATCCAACGGCAGTTCCGGCTCTTTAAGCAATCGGAACGACATCCGGTGAAAAGGGCTTGGACCATATTTTGTAATAGCTTTTCGATGTGCTACCGTAGGATATCCCTTGTTTTTTTTCCAGCCATACCCTGCAAATTCTTCATGCAGTTTACACATTATTTCATCGCGGTAGGTTTTGGCCAGCACCGATGCCGCAGCAATGGAAAGATACCTGGAGTCGCCTTTGACGATGGTATGGTGTGGAATTTCACCGTATTTTCTGAACCTGTTTCCATCTACAATAATATATTCGGGTCTTAACTCCAGGTTGTCAATTGCCCGATGCATAGCCAGTATTGATGCGTTCAGTATATTAATTTCATCAATTTCGTTGGCATCAGCCAATGCCACGTTCCATGCCAGCGCTTCCTTTTCGATGATGGGTCGGAGCTTATTACGCATATTTTCGCTTAGCTGTTTGGAGTCGGTCAATCCCGGGCAGTTGAAACCTTCGGGTAAAATCACAGCAGCTGCCACTACGGGTCCGGCCAGGCATCCGCGACCGGCTTCATCGCATCCACACTCAAGTATCTTACCAGAGAAATTAGCTATCAGGCGCGGGGGATTCAGTTTACTCATACATCAATATTTTCCGTTGGTTCTTCTGTTTTTTCCGGATTGCTTTCCTTGCTTTTATCAATCGTTTTTTTGGCTTCCTCCCAGAGCGATGGTGCTAATTTCAGAATCGGATAGTAACTCAGCGAGGCTTCTTTCTTTTCCGGATTTGCAAAACCGAATTTACTGTCGAGTGCATCGTAAACGTTCATCAGTACACTTACCACGATGGCTATTTTCAGCGCACCGAAAACTCCGCCCAGCAGCGAATTGAGCCATCCCAGGCTGATGCTCGAAAGCAAATTGTCGGTTAGCCTCGATATAAGCAGCGCAGCCAGAATAGTGAGCGTGAAAATGAGAATGTATGATACGGTTTTAGCCATTTTATCAGAAAAATCAAAAAAACCGGTAATCAGCGGTTTGATGGAATCGCTGAGCATTTCGGCAGCAATAATTGCCAAAACAACAGCAGCGAGTGATACCACTTCTTTGACAAAACCCTTGAAAAGGCCGAAAATCAGACCCAGTGCAATGGGGATAAGGATAAATAAATCGAATGTATTCATATCATTATTCAGAGATGCAAATATGGTGAAAAATTCGCATACACAAAAATAAGCTGCTGTTATTAGTTTCACTTTTATACCGGATCGATGGATTTTTTTTTCTTTGAAAGAATAATCTACCTTTTTGATTTTTTCTTTTTTAGGTAAATATGCTAATTTGATTAATTTTGCACTTATTCACTCAAAGAAAAACAGCAGCATGCAAAAATGTAATCTACACATACAAATATTTGTTTTTACAGGCTGTTTATTGTGTTTAAATGCGATACCGCTCCGGGGCAATGTTGATTATATTCAAGCATATCATGAAAAACAAAAATTGAATGCATTTCACCCCGGTGAAATCTGGCCCGACGAAAGCGGAGCTCATATCAATGCGCACGGAGGTGGTGTTTTATATCATAATGGTACGTACTACTGGTTTGGCGAGCACAAGAGTGAAAACAGCAACACAGCGCTCGTTGGAGTTAACTGCTATTCGTCTGCCGATTTGTACAACTGGGAAAAAGAGGGTGTAGCACTGGCAGTTGAAAATGATGAAAACAGCGAAATTGTGAAAGGATGCATCATTGAACGCCCAAAAGTGATTTTCAACAAACTTTCCGGGAAGTTCGTCATGTGGTTTCACCTCGAACTGAAAGGGCAGGGATATGCAGCTGCCAGATCGGGTCTGGCTGTAAGCGACAAGGTGACCGGACCCTACACTTTTATACGTTCGGAGCGAATAAACGCTGGAAAATATCCGCTCAACATATCTCACTCGGTGCATCAATTGAACACAGAAGACAAAAAATACGAAAAATGGTGGACTCCCGAATGGAAAACAGCCGTTGAAGAGGGTTTGTTTGTAAAAAGAGATTTCAGGAGTGGGCAGATGGCGCGAGATATGACACTTTTTGTAGATGATGATGAAAAGGCATACCACGTTTACTCATCAGAAGATAATCTTACATTACACATAGCAGAACTTACCGATGACTATCAGAGCCATACCGGAAGGTATATCCGGGTAGCACCTGCCGGTCACAACGAAGCTCCTGCCATTCTCAAAAGAAATGGAACATACTGGATGATAACTTCCGGATGTACGGGTTGGGAACCAAATGAAGCGCGGATGTTTTCTGCCGAATCCATCCTCGGACCGTGGAAGCAGCACCCAAATCCAATGAGGGGCGAAAAGTCAGAAGTTACCTTCGGAGCTCAAAGCACCTATATTCAGCCAGTGTACGGTAAGAAAGATGCTTATGTTTTTATGGCTGATATGTGGCGGCCCCGCTATCCAATTGATGGACGATACATGTGGCTTCCCGTCCGGTTCGAAAATGATATTCCGTATATCGAATGGAGCGATAGCTGGAATTTGAATGTGTTTGAAGGAGAATAAAAAAACGCAGAACTTTGAAAAGTTAAAATAATTATCAGATAATGAATAGAATACACTATTTATCTTTTCTTCTTATAATATTTTTTTTTAGCAGTTGTGCAGCAAAAAAAGTCGTTTCACAAAAAGAAGAGGTTATATCCATCATTCAACAAGTGAACAACTACTGGCAGAAAAATAATCCTGTACACGGACGGGCTTTCTGGGACAATGCTGCGTATCATACAGGTAACATGGAGGCTTATTTTGTCACAAAGAATCCGGAATATCTGAAATTTTCTGAAGACTGGGCAATTCACAATGAGTGGAAAGGAGCCAAATCCAACGATAAATCGAAATGGAAATATACCTACGGAGAAACCGACGAATACGTGCTCTTTGGCGATTTTCAGATTTGTTTTCAGGTGTATGCCGATCTTTACATGATTCAGCAAGATCCGGTTAAAATAGCCAGAGCCATCGAAGTGATGGAATACCAGATGAGCACTTCGCAAAACGATTACTGGTGGTGGGCTGACGGACTTTACATGGTAATGCCTGTCATGACAAAATTATATAAAATCACACGCAATGAGGTGTATCTTCAGAAACTGAAAGAGTATCTTAGCTATTCGGACAGTATCATGTACGACGAAGAAGCCCGTCTTTATTACAGAGACGCCAAATATGTTTATCCGAAACATAAAACACTTTCCGGAAAAAAAGATTTCTGGGCACGGGGCGATGGATGGGTATTTGCAGGTCTGGCAAAGGTGTTGAACGATTTGCCTCCGAATCACGCGGATAGAAACCGGTATGTTTCACGCTTCAAAGCAATGGCCGAATCAATAGCAGCCTGTCAGCAACCGGAAGGCTACTGGACCAGAAGCATGCTCGATGCTACACATGCACCGGGACCTGAAACCAGTGGAACGGCATTTTTTACGTACGGTTTGCTCTGGGGAATGAACAACAGAATTCTCGATAATTCAGTTTATCAACCCGTTGTCGAAAAATCATGGAATTATCTGACTAAAACGGCGTTACAGTCCGATGGAAAAGTTGGTTATGTACAGCCAATTGGCGAGAAAGCAATTCCCGGTCAGGTAGTGGATGCAAATTCCACGGCTAATTTTGGAGTAGGAGCATTTCTTCTGGCAGCAAGCGAAATGGTTCGGTATATTAAAAAGTAAAACAGATTTTAAATCAAAAAAAACTATTAACCCAATCGAATTTCCTGAGCCATTCGGGAGTATTAATTTCACATAAAATTATATTATAGCTATGAAAAAGACTGCTATTTTCTTATTCCTGATTTTCATGTTGCCTGTTCTTGCTGTTGGGCAAGTTTCATTTGGTAAACCGGAGAAAATCAACGAAAACTGGCGTTTTATCCTTCAGGATGTAAAGAATGGAGAGGAAAAGAATTTCAACGATTCGCGCTGGGAGAAAATTGACTTACCGCACGACTGGAGTGTGAAAGGTTTGCTAAGTCCAACACTGGCAAGCTGCACAGGTTATCTGCCCGGAGGGATAGGCTGGTATCGTAAAACATTAAATATACCCAAAGAAAGAGAAAACGAAAAAGTCTATCTTTACTTTGAAGGCGTTTACAACCGTAGCGAAGTGTTTGTCAATGGTCATTCTATCGGCAAACGCCCCAATGGATATATTTCTTTCCTTTATGATGCCACACCCTATGTTGTTTTTGGTGAAGATAACGTCATAGCTGTACGGGTTGATCACAGCCGCTCGGCTGATTCGCGCTGGTACACCGGTTCAGGAATTTACAGAAACGTTTGGGCGGTTTATTCAAATCCGGTGCATGTTGCTCAGTGGGGTGTATATGCCTATCCGACCCGAAACAAAAATCAGCACTCACTCAACATGGAGATTGAGGTTGAAAACGAAACATCTGCCGGACAAACGCTGACCGTGGTGAATGAACTTTTGGATAAAAACAAAAAAGTAGTTGCCAGAAGCAGCAGGAAAATTCAGACACCGGCTAACCAGTCGATTAAACTTACAGAAAATTTGAAAGTAAAAAATCCTTCGTTGTGGAGTTTGGAAATTCCTTATTTGTACGAACTGAAAACAACCTTGCTGCAAAACGGAAAAGTAATTGACTCATCCACTGTCAATACCGGATTCAGGTACTTTACGTTTGACCCCGACAAAGGTTTTGCTCTGAATGATACGTGGATGAAAGTGAAGGGTGTGTGCCTGCATCACGACGCCGGTGTGCTGGGTTCGGCGGTTTACCGGGATGTATGGAAACGCAGGCTGCTGAATTTGAAGGAAATAGGTGTAAATGCGATACGGACAAGTCATAATCCTCAGGCACCTGATATTTATCAGCTATGTGATGAACTGGGCATGCTTGTGATTGACGAAGCATTCGACGAATGGGAATTTCCCAAAAGAAAATGGATTGAAGGATGGAATAAAGGAACGCCCGGCTTTCAGGGTACTTTTGATTTTTTCGAAGAATGGGGCGAAAAAGACCTGGCAGATATGGTAAGAAGGGATCGAAATCATTTATCGGTTTTTGCCTGGAGCGTAGGCAATGAGGTGGACTATCCCAACGATCCCTATTCACACCCTATTCTGGCAGGTGACAAAGAAGGATTTACTCAACCAATTTTCGGAGGTTATAAAAAAGATGCTCCTGATGCCATGAGATTAGGTGCTATTGCCAAAAAACTGGTTGCCGTTGTAAAACAATACGACAAATCACGACCTACAACCGCCGGACTGGCAGGTGTTGCCATGTCCAATGAAACTGAATATCCCGGAGCGTTGGATATTGCCGGTTACAACTACACGGAAAGTATGTATGACCGCGATCATAAAAAATATCCTCAACGGGTCATTTTTGGAAGTGAAAAC
>SAAL01000229.1 GCA_009929445.1 Bacteroidia bacterium | reverse complement strand
TCAGAACTCCTGACCCAGCGTAAAAGTCATGTCGCGATTTTGTAGTTTAACACCATTTCAGTACCCGGATATTTTGTTTCGGTTTCATTGAGCAGGGTGAGCAGGTTTTCGATGGCAGCGTTCGCTCTTGGATTTGCCTGGGAATAAATTTTAATGGTAAGTTGGTTGTTATTGTAATCGGGGATGATGTCTGCATGTGAATTTATGATGCTTTTAACCAGAGCTCTTTTTTCATTGATGCGTTTTTTATAACCCGAGGCTACCAGGTTAGCGCAGGATGTTTCCGCCCGGTAGCATATTATTTTGATAATGTTTTGAAAGCTTTTACTTTCTACATTCAATTTGTTGTACCTTATTCTATCGGGCATATCCTCTACTTTTATTTGACTTGGCAGCTTAGCCCTTTCCTTTATCAAAACGAGTTCCTGCTGTTCTAAGATTTGTAGCTCTTCCGTGGTTTTTAATTGCTTTTTCAGGTGATGGTTGGTGTTGTCTAAATTGTCCGCAAGATTCCTTTCTTGCAGTTGGAACAAAGCTGCCCTTCTTCGGTTGATTTTTTCTCGTATTTTTTTAAGTTTGTACATGATATTATTGTACTCAGGATTAGCTACCATAAAGCCTTTATCTATCTGTTGCACTGCATATTGAAGTAGTCGGTCAAAGTCGTAGTCCTGGCGCATGTATTTGAAAAAGTTTTCTTCTGTCCAGCGGGCAAACATGTAGAGAGCCACCATGAGAATCGAGAGTTTTTTGTTGGTTGTGATTACACTGGTTTGATGATCCCCGGACAGACGTCTTATCTCCCGCATTTTAACACCGTTTAGTTCCACCGGCTTTTCTGCCAGTTTCATTACCGTTTGAGTTCCTTCAATATTGACTGTATAGTCTGAAAAATCTTTTTTATCCCATTGATCCTTTACATTTTTGCGATATGTCAATACTGCAATACGATGCTCATCCCATAGTTTTTGATAAAAAACCGGACTGTATCCTTCGCGGTCGAAAACAATTGTAAAGCGGGGCAGGTCGCAGTCAGCTTGCAATTGTGCTTCGGAGTATTTTGATGGCATTTCATTTAGCAGCTTTGGGATGATCTGCTTATCAAGCATTTCCAATAACTTTTCGTTTACCTGGCCTGTGACATAAAAATAGGGCATTCCCTCATTGTTGTTTACCCAAAATTCCTGCACGCCAGGCAGGCAAAGCTTCTGACGGGAAACATGCTTTTTACCAAGGTTTGCTTTATATCCGGTGTACACCTGAACGTGTCCATCGATATAATAAAATTCGTTTTCTTCCTGCGATGCCCATCTGTTTGCCAAAGCCATGTTCCAAGTAGTGGAACTCTTTTGATTACATATTTCTTTTAACTTTCCACGCAAACATTTTGCCTCAGGGATGCGGTCAAGCCCCATGATTTTGCCAAATTCTCCGGGACTATAGTACTTTAATTGTTCAGGGTTTTTAATCCTTCGCAGATACATAAAGGCCAAAAACAAAATAATGAAATCGATATAGTAATATCCTTCATCAATTTCATGGTAATGCTCCCTGAAGCTAAACAACCCGGTTTGTTCTAAAAAAGGCAAAAG
>SAAL01000123.1 GCA_009929445.1 Bacteroidia bacterium | reverse complement strand
AAAGTGATTAATATCTTCGTAAAACCCGGTGAAATAGTACCTGAAGGTGCTCCATTGGTTGAAATTGCCCACGAATAATACAGGAACTATTCGTTTGAATGATATTTTTCAGATACTAAAAATGCAGAAAACCGGTTTTCTGCATTTTTTTATGCTCATACAAAAATTCCATTGATACAACCGATGAGTTCAATTAAAAAATGAATGGAGTAGGGGGAGTATTCATTCTTTTTTCTTATTTTTGCAATTCAAAAAAAAACTTAGATAACATGTTCAGAAATAAAACTTGCGGCGAGCTTCGACTTGCCGATGCCGGAAAAAACGTAACACTTGCCGGCTGGGTACAGCGAACACGTAAAATGGGCGGAATGACCTTCGTTGATTTACGCGACAGATATGGCATTACCCAGCTGGTGTTCAATCAGGATGTGAATGCCATACTCTGCGAACAGGCTAACAAAATGGGACGTGAATACGTGATACAGATAACCGGAACAGTAGCAGAACGAAGCAATAAAAACTCAAACATCGAAACAGGCGAAATTGAAATACTGGTGGATTCGCTCCGGATACTCAATGAATCCAAAACACCGCCCTTTACCATTGAAGACAATACCGATGGAGGCGATGATATCCGAATGAAATACAGATACCTGGACTTGCGGCGAAACAGCGTACGGGCCAACCTGGAACTTCGGCATAAAATGACCATTGCGGTGCGTCAATACCTTGACAGCCTCGGGTTTCTGGAAGTGGAAACACCCGTACTCATCGGATCGACACCCGAAGGTGCACGCGACTTTGTGGTGCCTTCACGTATGAATCCGGGGCAGTTCTATGCCTTGCCGCAATCGCCCCAAACACTGAAGCAGCTGCTCATGGTATCGGGTTTCGACCGATATTTTCAGATTGTAAAATGTTTTCGCGATGAAGACCTGCGAGCCGACCGCCAGCCCGAATTTACGCAAATAGACTGTGAAATGTCGTTTGTAGAACAGGATGATGTGTTGAATACTTTCGAAGGACTTACCAAACATCTTTTCAGGTCACTCAAAGGGTTAGAAATCAGTGAACCATTTTTGAGAATGACATGGGCCGACGCAATGAAATACTACGGCTCTGATAAACCCGACATGCGTTTTGAAATGAAATTTACAGAACTGAAAGAAATCGTTTCAGGTCATAATTTCAGCGTATTTGACGATGCGGAATACGTGGCAGGAATCTGTGCTGAGGGATGTGCCGGTTACACAAGAAAACAAATCGACGAACTGACCGATTTTGTGAAACGTCCGCAAATAGGAGCTAAGGGACTCGTTTACATCCGTTACAACGAGGATGGTACTCTAAAATCATCAATAGATAAATTCTTTACCGAAGATAGCCTGGCTGGAATTGCTTCACAGTTTAATGCTCAAAAAGGCGATTTAATACTTATATTGGCAGGTGATAAGCGCAAAACTCAGAAAGCACTATGCGAATTGCGATTGGAAATGGGAGAGAGGTTAGGTCTTCGCAGCAAAGATAAGTTTGCTCCGCTTTGGGTGGTCGATTTTCCGCTCTTTGAATGGGACGAAGAAGAGCAACGCTATTTTGCTATGCATCATCCCTTTACATCACCCAAACCAGAAGATATTCATTTACTCGACACCAATCCGGGAGAAGTTCGTGCCAATGCGTACGATATGGTAATCAACGGGGTAGAATTAGGGGGAGGATCCATACGTATTCACGATAGCCAGCTACAGTCAAAAATGTTTGAATTACTGGGCTTTACGCCGGAAAAAGCTCAGGCACAATTCGGATTTCTAATGGGCGCATTCCAATATGGAGCACCTCCACACGGCGGACTGGCTTATGGACTGGATCGCTTCGTATCCATGTTTGCAGGGCTTGACAGCATACGCGACTGTATCGCTTTCCCGAAAAATAATTCCGGACGGGATGTAATGCTCGACGCACCGACTGAAATCGATCAAAGTCAACTTGACGAATTGAATCTGATTGTAAATCTTAAAAAATAAAAATTATTGAATAGTCCTGAAAGTCCTGCGAAATTCAGGACTTTTTTTTATTTCCTGAAAAATACCAAAAGAGGTGAATGTCAATTTTTCAAAAGAGCATAAATTGCATGTTCATTTAATTGAAACAGGAATTTCTGATAAATAGAATACATTTTATAGTAATAGGGAACATTCATAAATTATATTTGACATAATATAAATTATGAGAAAATTGTGGTTGATTTTTTGAATTGTCAGATGGTATCCATCTCGGAGCGGTCAAATCAGGTAAATTTATCAAACAGATGGTTCGATCGCATTGTGTAATTTCAATATTCAGTAGTAAGTATGGTTCTGCCGACATTCATTCCAATCTCAGCGCATCAAAGTATGATTTTCAGAAAAAAAAATCATTGTTGTCCGTTTAAAATACTTGGAACTTTGCAATGCTGTTGTAGTTCAGGGCGCAGAGCGACTAATTAATTGCAGAAAATCAGAATAAGCACTAAAAAAGCTACAGAGTAGCTAAATATTAATTTTTATCAGATAATAACGAAAAAAGAATATTTAAAGTGCTTATTTTTAAATGGATAACATGATGTAGAAAAATAAAAAGGGGAGCGGTATCAATAAAAAATCATCCCCCCTACTCCATTTATTGCTAAATTTTTATGGCAAACTTCTTTAACCTGGAATCGAGCATATGTGGTGGTATAATTTTCTTAACTGTTTCAGCTACAGCGTTCAACTGTCCTTCGCGGATAAAATTTTGCTGAATGATGAGCGATATTTCTCTTGCCGGCTCAGGTTCTACCAGTTTACGCAGATTTTTCTTCTGTATGTCAGTCAGAAGTTCCACATGAAGTTCGGGAATTACCGTATAACCTCCGTTTTCATCCACTATTTTTACGAGCGTATCAATACTGCCCGATTCATAGGCATATGAAGTGACAATACCACTGTTGCAAAAGTTAAATACCTGATTACGAAGACAATGACCTTCTTCGAGTACCCACAAATGTTCCAGTGGAAGATCACCCGAAATAAGTTCGGTGTGCTTATACAGTTCGTTATTCGGTGATATGTAAGCCATAAATTTCTCGTAATACAGAGGTATCTCCAGTACGTTGGGATTGCTGAGCGGCGTAGAAAGAATTGCCATGTCAATATCACCCAGCATCAACTTACGTTCGATGGTATCGGTGTGCATTTCATACATTTTGAATGACAACTGAGGATAATTTCGTTTGAATTCGGCAAAGAATTTTGGCAACAGATAGGGTGCCACCGTAGGAATGATGGCCAGATTGATATGGCCGGTTAAATCACCTTTTTCGGATTCAACCATTTCATTGATTTTATTCAACTGGCACAGCACAACCTGTGCCTGGTCAACTATTTTATTACCTATTGCAGTTATTCCTATCGGATGTTTCGACCGATCAAATATCTTCACATCCAGCTCATCTTCAAGTTTTTGTATCATCATACTCAACGTTGGCTGAGTTACTCCACTCATTTCTGCTGCCTGTACAAAATGTCTTGTTTTGCTGAGCGCCACGATATATTCAAGCTGTTGAAGTGTCATAAAATAAAGGTTATTTTAATAATTTCACAAAGATATAGATTATTTTTATTAAAAATCGAATATTTCGATTGATAAATAGCTAAAAGTTGCGAAAATGTTAATTTCAAATTTGCTCAATGAATCATTTCATCTACTTTTGTTTCAAATTTCAAAAAAAAAATAATGAATCGAATCAAACTACTGATTTTATTTGTAATAATCTGTATATCAACTGTCAACGCTCAGTTGCTCTGGAAGATAAGCGGACACGGTTTGAAACAAAACTCTTATCTTCTGGGCACTCATCATCTTATCTCAATCAGCTTTCTGGACAGTATTCCCGGAGTATATCCTGCGTTCAATAAATCAAAAATGGTAGTTTCGGAAATTGTATTCAGCAATCAGGATGTATCAGCCAAAATCCAAAAGGCTTCTACCCTGCCCGATTCTGTTACGATGAAAAATTTATTATCTGCTGAAGATTTTGATTTTGTGAATAAAGAATTGATTGATGTATTGAAAATGAACTTGTTAAGTATCAATAAAATGCATCCTTCGCTTATTCAGACATTTTATGAACTGGAATTGTACAAAGAAAGAGCACATTTTGACCCAAACACAAAATCCGATTCGTATTTTCAGTTGGTAGCCAGCCAAAAAGGAATTCCGGTTGCAGGGCTGGAGACTGTGGATAAGCAGATTGAATTGCTTTTTCCGAAAGACAATCTGAAAAAGAGCGCTGAGGAACTTGTAAAAACCATCAGGAAAAAAGATTTGCTGTTTGCCGACTACCAGCAGTTGAATAAGCTGTATCGATCAGGTGATATTAAAGGTCTGAGTGAAATGAACAAGGCATGGAACAGAGAATGGGGGGTAACTGCCGAAGAAAACGCCCGTCAGCTGGATTTACGTAACATTGAATGGGTAAAACAACTTCCGGAGTTGATGAAATCAAATTCGTGTTTTATTGCTGTGGGAGCACTTCATCTGCCGGGTGAGAACGGCTTGATTCATTTACTCCGGAAAAAAGGTTATAAAGTGAAACCGGTGAAATAACAGAAGGATTGATAAGTTATACGGAATAATTATCGTCTAAATGTCTTATTATATAACAAATTATTACTAAATTTGCACTTAATTGAAAAAAAAACATGTAAATATTTATATTCTATGAGCAAAATGAAAAAATTTCTGTTATCAGAAAATGAGATTCCTACACAATGGTACAATATCACGGCTGAAATGCCAAACAAGCCTCTTCCGTTAATTAATCCCGGTACAAAAGAAGCCTTAAAGCCTGAGGATTTATTTCCAATATTCTCACAGGAAGTTAGCAGACAGGAAATGAATAACACCGATGTGTGGATTGATATTCCCGACGAAGTTCGTGAAAAATACATGATTTACCGCCCTACCCCGCTTGTACGTGCCTATAATCTCGAAAAAGCACTTGATACGCCGGCTCATATCTATTTCAAAAATGAGAGTGTAAGTCCTGTGGGATCCCACAAGCTTAATTCGGCACTTCCACAAGCCTACTACTGTAAAAAAGAAGGCATTACCAACATAACCACAGAAACCGGTGCCGGTCAGTGGGGTACCGCACTCGCTTTTGCAACCAAAGCATTTGGATTGGAGCTGGCTGTGTACATGGTGAAAATCAGTTACGAGCAGAAACCTTATCGCCGTTCGCTGATGCAGACGTGGGGCGCACAGGTGATTGCATCGCCAAGTATGTCGACCAAAGCAGGCCGAAAAATAATCACTGAACATCCAAACTATCAGGGAAGCCTGGGTACGGCTATTTCAGAAGCCATCGAACTGGCTCTGAGCACACCGAATTGCCGGTATACGCTGGGAAGTGTGCTCAATCACGTAATGCTTCATCAGACAGTCATCGGGCTCGAAGCCGAAAAACAGATGGAAATGGCCGGAGAGTATCCCGATGTGGTAATCGGATGCTTTGGGGGCGGTTCCAATTTCTCCGGAATTTCATTCCCTTTTATGCGACACAACATAAAAAACAATGCCAAAACTCGATTTATAGCAGCTGAACCGGCTTCTTGCCCAAAACTTACCCGTGGAGTTTTCCAATATGATTTTGGTGATGAAGCAGGTTATACACCCCTCATCCCGATGTTTACGCTCGGGCATAATTTTGCGCCCGCACATATTCATGCAGGCGGATTGAGATATCACGGCGCCGGAAGCGTGGTAAGCCAGCTTATGAAAGACGGCTACATGGAAGCCATGGATATCCCTCAGCTTGAGTCTTTTGAAGCAGGAGTTTTATTTGCACAAACAGAAGGAATAGTACCGGCACCGGAATCTGCTCATGCCATTGCATCGGCAGTTCGCGAAGCCAAAAATGCGAAAGAAGAAGGAGTAAAAAAGACCATTTTGTTCAATCTTTCCGGGCATGGATTTGTTGATATGTCAGCTTACGACCAGTTCCTGGCCGGCGATTTGAGAAACTATGAATTAACCGCAGACGACATAGCTAAAACAACTGAAATACTCGAACGTATTGTATAATTATTCAAAAGTATCCGACACTTAATAATCCACGTGTCCCACTCTTTTAGCTCTCCGTTTTCTGCGGGGAGCTTTTTTTTGTGATAGTATGACAAAATAAAGAATATTTAACTTTCACTATATTTCAATTCCTTATGGTTCGATTAAAAGTCAATCCCGACAGTTACAGAAGGAAATTACCTTTAATTCAATTCCTTATGGTTCCATTAAAAGAATAATCACGTATTCGCTTTTATGATTTTTGCTGATATATTTCAATTCCTTATGGTTCGATTAAAAGTACAGCTTGTGAAAGTGGAAGAAGTGGAAGGAAAATTTCAATTCCTTATGGTTCGATTAAAAGTCGTAATAGCTGTAATTTATGCCATCGAAATAAAAAATTTCAATTCCTTATGGTTCGATTAAAAGTGTTAAGTTCATCACGGCTGGTTCTTGTATCCAGATTTCAATTCCTTATGGTTCGATTAAAAGTCAATGAGCTGAACCAGCGTATCGGTTATTTTCCGGCATTTCAATTCCTTATGGTTCGATTAAAAGTTGCACTACTTGCAAAATTTAATCGGTTTAAATCATTTCAATTCCTTATGGTTCGATTAAAAGCGAGTTCGATTCCGATTACTCCGTGTTTAGTCATATTTCAATTCCTTATGGTTCGATTAAAAGGGCAAGGACGCGGCACGTTAAAAACGTCTTCAATCGATTTCAATTCCTTATGGTTCGATTAAAAGAAGAATGTTAATTAATTTAACAAATAAATGTTTATATTTCAATTCCTTATGGTTCGATTAAAAGGAGCGCTTGTTATTCCGTTTTGTGCTTCCAGTACCCGCATTTCAATTCCTTATGGTTCGATTAAAAGTTATATCGATTAATCATCATTAGGTACGCAACAAATTTCAATTCCTTATGGTTCGATTAAAAGTGAACAAAAAACGGCTTTAAATATCGTTTCAGAAAATTTCAATTCCTTATGGTTCGATTAAAAGCCTGCACCCATTCGTAGTCAACCTGCCCCGGAAATAATTTCAATTCCTTATGGTTCGATTAAAAGAAATGATCATGCGCCTGGTCGGCTTCGGTGATAAATTTCAATTCCTTATGGTTCGATTAAAAGCGTTTTGACAGTTATAAACGGAAACAAATAACTCATTTCAATTCCTTATGGTTCGATTAAAAGGATATTCAGGCGTTTCAAAAATGTTCGGGTGACTGTATTTCAATTCCTTATGGTTCGATTAAAAGTCCCTCTCTAACTATTTTTACGGTAACAGAACCAATTTCAATTCCTTATGGTTCGATTAAAAGCCCGAAACGCGAAGGAACCATCGAAACCGTTATCGCATTTCAATTCCTTATGGTTCGATTAAAAGAAAAGAGGCGAGAGCTTTACATTTAAGGTAGTGCATTTCAATTCCTTATGGTTCGATTAAAAGTATTTATACGAGCTAAGTCTGAAATCTTCTTTTTATTTCAATTCCTTATGGTTCGATTAAAAGCTTTTTTCCCATTAAAAAGGGTAGCTGTTTTTTGTATTTCAATTCCTTATGGTTCGATTAAATGATTATTCCGGTGATATGCACCCAGTGATTCCGGTGATATGCACCCAATTTGGTGGCTAAACTATTAATGTTTACATGACAAAATTACTGTTTTTTTCTTAAACTCTCTCCTTTTAATTCAATACGGTGCGAAGTGTGCACAATTCGATCCAAAATAGCATCCGCTATTGTTTCCTGTCCGATAATTTCAAACCACTCAGCCACAGGAAACTGGCTGGCAATGATGGTAGATTTTCGGGCATGCCGGTCTTCGATTATTTCCAGGAAATCAAGTTGCTGCTGCTGCTCGAGCGAAGTGAGTCCAAAATCATCCAAAATGAGCAAGTCGGTATTTGCTAATTTGTCAAACTGTTTGATAATTGTTCCTTCCAGGCGTGCCATTTTGAGCTTCATCATTAGTTTTTGCATGTTGAAGTAAGCAACCGTGTTTCCCTGCAAGCAAGCCCTGTACCCCAAAGCAGAGGCGAGAAAACTTTTACCACACCCGGCCGAGCCGGTAACAAGAATGGCCTCTCCATTCGTTATGTAATTACCCATCGCCAAGCGATTGATCAACGATTTGTCGATACCCCGTGTTGCCTCTACGTTAAGTTCTTCAACAGATGCCTTATAACGGAAATTGGCATTTTTAAGCAGTCGGGCATACCGATTAGCCGAACGTTGGTCTTCCTCGCTCTGAAGGAGCATTTCCATGCCATCAGCTAATGAAAGTTCATTGAGTTTGTGCGTTTCTGACAGTGTTTTCCAACACTGAGACATTCCCGAGAGCCTGAGCGAAGTCAGGCGTGAATTGATTTGAT
>SAAL01000122.1 GCA_009929445.1 Bacteroidia bacterium | reverse complement strand
GGTTTTGAAAACTTCAAATAATTTTTGTAACTAATAGAATTACAGAGAATTAAAAATAAATTCCGGCAAAATTCGATTTTTGTCGGTCAATAGTGTAAAGAAATTTTTCTTTAATTAAATTTTTTACATCACACAGGTAAACTTTTTTAACAGGTTAAACAACAATTATTCAAAGTTTGTTCGCCACGAAACAATGTTTAATTAAATCTTAACAAAGGGAAAAACGTCCTTCGTCCCAAAATTAACTTTTTATCTATCAGTAATTTAACAACTCATTTTTGTTTTGGCACGGATATTGTTTTTCAAGCGGTACCCGATCAGTTGTCCGGGAAAAAATCATTCACACAGATAAAAAACACAAAACTATGAAAACTAAATTGATGAGTATGTTAGCATTCGTTGTTGCTGCATTTACATTCTCAGCCAACGCTCAATCATACGGATACAACGATTACGATGATTACAACAGTTCGGGCCGCTACTCCAACCGCAATGTTACGGTAGAGGCCGAAAGTTCCGACATCAGCTATAATCTCGACCTGAGAGCTGTAGCCAATGTTTTTGCAGACTCGAGAGATCTGGAAGAATTCGAACAACGGATTAACGATTATAATACAGGGATCAACAATCTCGATCTGAATGCTGACGGTCAGGTAGATTACCTTCGCGTAATAGAAAGCGCAAAAGGTAACACCCACCTGGTAGTGCTGCAGGCCGTTATCGGATATGACATGTATCAGGATGTGGCTTCCATTGTGGTAGAAAAGAGAAAGAACAAAAGACATTATGTCCAGGTGATAGGCGATCCTTATATTTATGGTCCGTATTACATCATCGAACCGGTTTATGTGTACACTCCGTCTATCTTTTCGTTCTTCTGGGGTCCACGCTACTTCAGATGGCACTCACCCTACTATTGGGGCTATTATCCCTCTTACTGGCATTTCTGGAATCCTTACCCATTAGGAGTGTATGTTAACAACATCAATATATTCTGTAATAATTACAATCATCACTACAATTACTCCGACCGTATAATCAGTAATAATTACAACGAATTGCGCCGCGAAGTGAGTCGTAACGACTTTCAGAGATCAAATCCCGATGGTTCGTTCATCAACAGAAATTCATCCAGATCCAACGTGACTAACCGCAGAGACCTGGGCAGCTACAGAGGCTCCGACAGAGCTGCAGTAAGTTCACGCGACAATTCATCGGCAAGATCAGAAGCCGGACAGCGCACCAGAGGCACATCGATGGATGCACGGAGCAATACCAGAAATTCAGCAGGCTCCGTACGCGGCACCTACAACGAGAATCAACGCATGAACAGCGGCCGGAGTACCGGCGCAGTGAGAGAAGGTTATAACGGTGCACAACGTTCGTCAGGTAATACCAGAATGGATCAGAACACCAGAAACGGCGAATACAACCGGGGTGCTGTCCGCAGCAATTCAGGCAGGAGTCAGGATAACAATGGAAGCTACTCACCCCGCTCCAACTCAGGCAGTAGCAGGAGTACATCATCCTACGAAACGCCGGGCAGAGCCAGCAACAGTCCTACGGTAGCTCCAAGAGGCAGCAACAGCGAAGGACGTTCATCCACATATAGCCAACCCGGCAGGAGTTCAGATTCAAGAAGCGGCTCTTACTCTGCACCAAGCAGAAGTTCATCCGGAGGAACTTACTCCGCACCAAGCAGAAGCAGCAGCAGAGAATCATATTCCACCCCGAGCAGAAGCAGCAGCAGGAGTTCATCTACCTACAGTCAGCCCAGCAGAAGTTCATCCGGTGGATCGTACTCGGCTCCGAGCAGAAGCAGCAGCTCAAGCAGCGGTTCTTACTCAGCTCCAAGCAGAAGCAGCAGTTCGAGTAGTGGTTCTTACTCAGCTCCAAGCCGCAGCTCAAGCTCAGGTAGTAGCTCAAGTCGCAGCTCGTCAGGTTCGGGCGGCAGAAGTTCAAGATAAAAAAGGCAAATAAACTAAACTTAAATTATATCTGTTCGATTTACCATAATGGTGATTTCAATTCAGCGAAGCATTAAATATGCTTCGCTGTTGTTTTTTTAAAGAAATGATTGAATACAATTATGCATTCAGTATCTAATTCGGTCTTATGTACCAAAAATCCACCTGTCTGAAGATGCACTTCAAAACAAGTGGATTAACTGATTTTTTTTGAAAAACCGAATGAGGTTATTTCACGATTACTTATTTTCGGCTGTCGAGTTCGGCTTGCGTTTTTTGTCGCAATCCGGGATTTTCTTTCACCATTTGCAGCTTGCATTCGTCGGAGTAACCGGCTCGTATGATGGTGGGAGGCAGTCCGTACTGATTTTTTACAAATTTACCGTTTTCTTCTTTCTTGATATTTCCATCCATAAATTTCACAAGGAGAAATTCGCTCAGTTTTTTCCATTGGTCAGTCGATTTTTCAGCTGCCCTGAGGGAGTAATCGGTAAGGAATTTACGAGCTTCTGCTTCACTCATGGCAGAAGCACTCTTTTCCACTTCCGGCTGGTCCTTATCGAATGCCGATTCGAGTTCTTTCTGTTTCATTTTTATATCCTGCATCATCGGAAGGTATTTACCGTAAGCAAAATTGGATACCTGATTAAAAATCCAGAAAGCGGATGAGGATGAGTATTCCAACAGACTTCCGTTTTTTTCATCAAAACACCACGGCACCTTATCCGTGGTGCAATATACCGGCACATACACATTGCTTGCAGCATCATCAACACCAAACCACAGAATTCCGCCCATATAATGAGGGAGCCAGCTTCGCATTTGTGATACAAACGAAAAACCGGTCTGCTGAGTAGCGATAGGGCGTTCGTGTCCGTACTCCACGCCGTCCACCTTAAATGTGAGCGGACTATGCCTCAGTTTACTGCCGAATGCACCTGCAGCAAATCCTTTGGTCATATCCAGTTCAGTACCCTCGTACATATCGCGCATGAAGCCGGTAATATCGTTTTTATCGAGTTTTTTGGTGGGTTTCACCCAAAGCGGCATACGCTCTTTGGTTTCGCCTTTCACGTAAGTAATAAATCTGTCCATATCGGGATTTACCTGTCGGAAAAATGACCAGACCCTGGATTCGCAAATACGCAAACCGGAATAATCCAGCGGGTTGTACACATCTGAAAAGCTGAATTCGCTGTCTTTTCCTGTAAAATATCCTTTTTTACGGGCAAAACTTACCACATCTTTGGAATACAGACAGTTATTCTTGTCTTTGAAAGGAATGGTGGTAATGCGTGCCTGATTGGCGTGTGCCGAAACGCAGTCGTCCGGAATGCGCAATGCAACCCATACAGCTCCTTTTTCGGCAGGACCCTTGCTTATCATCTCCATTACCCATACTTCGTTGGGGTCGGCTATGGAGAAGGATTCACCTGAACTGTAGTATCCGTATTCGGCTACCAGATCGGTCATAATCTTGATAGCTTCGCGTGCAGTGCGCGACCGCTGAAGTGCGATATACATCAAACTGCCGTAGTCAATTATTGCCGTAGTATCAATCAGTTCGCTTCTTCCACCGAAAGTTGTTTCGCCAATGCTTACCTGATACTCGTTCATATTACCGATTACGTTGTAAGTCCGCTCGGCTTCCGTGATTTTTCCGAGGTATTTTCCGGTATCCCATTCGTACACATCGCGCATGGTGCCGGGAGCATTAACTGATGCCGGATAGTGATACAATGCTCCAAAAAGGTAGTACGAGTCGGCTGCGTAAGAAATGAAGGTAGAGCCATCGGTAGTGGCATTTTTTCCAACCAGGAAATTGGTACAGGCTGTTGAATGAGCTATGGACAGCAAACCCAAAGCCACCCAGGCAATAATTGTTTTTTTCAGCATAATTAAATTTCTAAAAAAAGAATTAAAAAAAGGGGCAATATTTTTCCTTACCGGAAATATATTGCTCCGAATTACAAAAATAAACATTTTCCGACTATTCTCCAAACCTCTTTCGGAGAGAAACGCTTGGAAAAGATTGGCAAGGTAAAGAATCCTGACAGAAAATAAGCACGCAGAAATGTCTGAATACCTTTTTTTCTCAATTTTGGAGTGCGTTTTGAGGTAAACAGTCAATGCTGCCGAACCGTACCGGTTATACATTTCTACCTCAAAGATTTTATCGCGAATTGTCGGATCGTTTTGAAACAATTCAGCAGCTTCTCTCATATCATGAACATTCAGAACAAAAATAACCCGAATATGAATGTCGTTTGTTGATTATCCTGATTTTATTTCTACATAATTAAGAAAGTTTTCAAAGCGATAAATATGTACCAAAAAAATCGTTCCGAAAGCGGCTTTCGGAACGATTGGATTTGATAAAAATGCTGTGATTATTTCTTTTCTTTCAGCAAGTCACGAATTTCACCAAGCAATGTTTCTTCGGCCGAAGGTGCTGCAGGAGCTTCGGGTGCCGGTTCTTCTTTTTTCTTGAGTGAATTCATTGCTTTGATAGCAAGGAAAATAGCCAGAGCGATAATCAGGAAGTCAATAGTTACCTGAATAAAGTTACCGTAATTCAGTGTAGCAGCAGCTACTTTCTCTACTCCGTTTTCCATAACCGCATCTTTAATAACCCATTTCAGATCGGTGAAATTCACACCGCCTAACAGTAATCCGATCAACGGCATTACTATATCAGCTACAAAGGATGACACGATTTTACCAAAAGCGCCTCCGATAATTACTGCAACTGCCAGGTCAATTACATTGCCTTTCATTGCAAAATCTTTAAATTCTTTTACAAATCCCATAATTTTATTTTTTAGTTTTATAAGTACATGTCAAAAATATATTAATTAATTTAAACAATCAAACTTTTAATTAAAAAACCATACAAATTGATTGAAAACGTTAGCTAAAAATTTTTTACTAACTGTTGAATCATATAAAATTATAATGTTCAGAAGTAAGATCATGCTTTCGATTTAGCGACAGGCTACATAAAAAAAACCTTGCAGAATTGCTCCACAAGGTTTCTTTGCTATATAAAATATAAAATTACTAAAATTTTATGTCTCTATTTTTTAGTTACAGGAACAGCAGTAAGTTCTTTGCTGGCTTTTTTCTTTTTCCGAGCCTCAATAATGTCGAAAGCTACCGGTACAGCTACGAATAATGTAGAATATACCCCCAGGATAGTACCTACCAGCAGCGCGAATACAAATCCGCGAATGGTATCACCACCGAACAAAAAGATGGCAAGTAAAACAACAAACACACTCATAGAAGTACTGAAGGTACGACTTAATGTATCGTTCAACGCATCGTTTATAATTTCCTTTCTGTCTCTTTTTGGATAAAGCCGGATATTTTCACGGATTCTGTCGAAGATCACCACAGTATCGTTCACCGAGAACCCGACATAAGTAAGTATGGCCGCAATAAACGACTGGTCAATTTCCATGGAGAAAGGCATAATTCCCCACAAAAGTGCAAATACTCCTATAATCACGATAACGTCGTGAAGTAATGAGGCCATAGCTCCCATGGAGAATCCGAAATCGTTGAAGCGGATAAAAATATAAACCGAAACAAGTAATAAGGCAACGATTACAGCCCAGACTGACGATGTTTTGATATCATCGGCAATGGTCGGTCCCACTTTTTGCGAATTTACTATATTCTTTTGGGTAAAGTCGGCCAGACTCGTATTACCGAGCATTGGTTTCAATCCTTCGTATAGTTTAGCAGAAATCTCATCATCAATGGTTTCGGAGGTTACGTCAATTTTGTATTTTGTAGAAATACGCACCTTATCATTATTGGTACCGATGCTTATTACCTGAGTTGAAGCTCCGTCAAAGGTGCTTTCGAGTAACTTACGCACTTCTTCGGTTTGTATTTTCTGGTCAAACTGAACAATATAATTACGTCCTCCGCTGAAGTCGATACCATAGCTCATGCCGCGTATTCCGAAACCAAGAATACTGACAAGGATGAGCGCACCTGAAATCATATAGGCAATTCTTCTTTTACCGATAAAATCAATGGAAAGGTTCTGGAACCAGGTTTTGGTGGCTCCTGTAGTAAACGGCAGCTGTTTGGCATTCTCACGGTTTGCGTACATTTCGAGCATCATACGTGTAAGGAATACCGATGTTACGAATGAAGTTACAATACCGATAATAAGAGTAGTGGCAAATCCCTGAATAGGTCCCTGTCCGAAGATAAACAATACAATACCGGTAATCAACGTTGTCACGTTGGCATCGATAATGGCCGAAATAGCATTGTTGAACCCATCGTGAATTGCCTTCTTCATATTCTTGCCCGATTCGATTTCCTCCCGGACTCGCTCGTATATCAACACGTTACCATCTACGGCCATCCCGAGCGTGAGCACAATACCAGCTATACCCGGCAGGGTAAGCACCGCACCGAATGCCGCTAAAATTCCCATCAGGAAGAAAACGTTGATAAACAATGCAATGTCGGCAATAATTCCGGGTATCAAGCCGTAGTATAAAATCATGTAGAGCATTACAAGCAGGAATGCAACCAGGAATGACCACATACCGCTGTTGATGGCCTCTTCACCCAATGAAGGACCTACAACGTCCTCCTGAACGATTCGGGCAGGTGCAGGCATTTTACCGGATTTCAGTACGTTGGCCAAGTCTTTGGCTTCTTCGGGTGTAAAGCGTCCGGTAATGCTGGATTGACCGCCTGTAATTTCATTCTGAACTGTTGGGTAAGAATAAATATACCCGTCCAAAGCAATGGCAATAGACTTACCGATATTTTCCTTAGTCATACGAGCCCAGGTTTTTGCACCTTCGGCATTCATGGTCATACTCACTTCGGCAAACGATGAATGTTGTCCAAACTGATCTCTGGCATCGGTAATTACACTACCTGTAAGTGGTGCACGACCATCGCGGGTAGATTGTTTGATTGCGATGAGCTGATAGTACTTGTCATTTTCGTCAATGGCATTTACACCCCAGCGGAATGCCAGGTCACGCGGCAACACTTCTTTTACCTGTTTCATTTTGAGATAAGTGTTGACAAGTGCAGTATCTTTTCCTTCTACCACTCCCACCTGCGGACCGGGGATTACCTGTCCGTTTTGTACATTCACGGCAAGTATGGCAAACAGCGGATTTTCTTTCTTGTTCTGCTCCATCATTTTAAGCGAATCTGCTGCTGACTGTGACTTGGTAGTGAGCGCAGCTTTCAGGCTGTCAATTGAAGATGTCGCCGTTTTATCTGAAGTCTGAGCTACTACTTTGCTAGTATCGGGAGCAGTAACAGAGGTCGAATCAATTGCAGGTCCGGCAATATTGAGCTGTGCAATTACTTTATTGGCTTCAACCAGGTTGTTGATAATTTCATTCAGATTATAAGTAGCCCAAAATTCAAGATTAGCCGATCCCTGAAGAAGTTTACGAACACGTTCGGGTTCTTTCACGCCCGGTAATTCCACTAAAATACGTCCGGTATTTTCAAGTTTCTGTATATTTGGCTGAATAACGCCGAAACGGTCGATACGGGTACGTAACACGTTGAATGAATTGTTGATAGCTGATTCTATTTCGCCTTTCAGCACAGCTATGACCTGCTCGTTGGTGCTGCTGAGCGAAATCTGATCTTTCAGTTCGAAAGTACTGAAGATAGTGGCTAATTTTGCCTGAGGATCAATCTCGTTGTAAGCCTGGACAAACAAATCGAGGTAGGATGTTCCGCTTCGGCTCTTTTGTCTTTCGGTAGCTACCTGCAATGCTTTGGTAAAATTAGGAGTCGTGTTGTAGTTTGACAAAGCACGAATAATATCCGGAACTGAGATTTCCAGCGTTACGTTCATTCCGCCTTTGAGGTCAAGTCCTAAATTAACACCTTTTTCACGACATTCTTTGAGCGTATAATTTAAATACACTTTTTGTTTGCCTACGGAATCCAGATAACTATAATAAGCACGATTGCCAATGCTATCCAATTTAATACTTTTGTCCTGAGCAGTCAGAGAGGCAAAAGCTTTGCTTTTTTGAAAAGTTTCTTTCGCTGTTGTCGAAGCTAATTCTGCCTTGTTTTCGAATCTCATCGTCACCAGGTTGAATGACAGATAAAACAGACAAATTAGCGCAAGCGCAATCCCAAGAATTCTTACAAGTCCTTTGTTTTGCATGGAAAAATTTTTTTATGAATTAATTTATTATAAATACAGTTTTTAAAACGAGGTGCAAATATACGACTTTTTTTAATAATGACATAAAAAAAAATCAAAACACTTCTCCGATTCTTTATTTTATTGGTAATTAAACTGTTATTTTGTGATTTTCAATCCCGAAAATAACCCGAAACAGGGCATTCTGCTCATTATCTAAGAAAATAAAAGAGAAATAATTTGCTAATCAGGAAATATTTTGTACCTTTGCAGTCACAAAACACATCGCGGAGTGGAGCAGTGGTAGCTCGTTGGGCTCATAACCCAAAGGTCGTTCGTTCGAATCGGGCCTCCGCAAC
>SAAL01000121.1 GCA_009929445.1 Bacteroidia bacterium | reverse complement strand
TGTGGAAAAACAAAAGTACTATATCGGAGGGAAGTTATCTGCTAGATGGCTTCCCTTTTTGATGCATTATTTCTTTGTCGGTCAGTAGTGATTTTTTTTCATAAAAAATAGGGATATCATATTAATATTCACTCAATCTTTTAAAACTTCCCCTTTTGGGGATTGAGGGGCAAACATCCACAATCCCACAAAAGTAATCAATCCATTCAACATCAGCAATTCATATCCGAAAGAATATCCCCAGTATTTTTTGCTGATAATGTTCAATGCGTAACATATTACAGGCGATAAAACGGCTATAAAAGGCACCAGTTTGTCGTTTGTTTTCCGATTTGTGAAAAGACCGAAAGCATATAATCCGAGCAGCGGACCGTAAGTGTAGGATACAATGGTGTAAATGGCATCGATGATGCTTCTGTCGTTTATTTCCCTGAAAAGCAGGATGATAATAACGAAAACCAGCGAAATGACTATGTGGATTTTCCTTCGGATTTTCACGGCTTTCTCCTTGTCGGCAAGTTTGTCAACTTGCAGAATATCAACCGAAAAAGAAGTAGTAAGTGCTGCTAATGCGGAATCGGCACTTGAAAAGGCGGCTGCTATAATTCCGATAATAAAAAGTATGTAAACCGAATATCCTAAATTTTGTGTAGCAAAAAGCGGCAGTATTTCATCCGAAGTTTGAGGCAGAGCGATTCCATTTTGTGAAGCCAGCATCAGCAGCATGGCGCCAAGCGTCAGGAAAAGAAAATTTATCGGAATAAAAGCGATTCCATACCAGTACATATTCTTTTGCGCATCTTTAAGTGTCCGGATTGTCAGGTTTTTCTGCATCATATCCTGGTCGAGTCCGGTCATTACGATGGGAATGAAAACGCCGCTCAGGAATTGTTTCCAGAAATTCTGTCTGCTGTGCCAGTCGTCGAAAACAAAAATGTCTGTCATCGGGCTGTTTCTCAGCGAAGCGAAAATTTCGGCAGCCGGAAGATTTATTCGTTGTACGACCTGAAAAATAATCAGCACCATCGCCGCTATCATTATTATGGTCTGAATGGTATCAGTCCAGATTACGGTTTTTATACCGCTCCGATGGGTGTAAAGCCAGATTAGTATAACGGTGACGCATACGGTGATCCAAAACGGAACATTCCATGTGCTGAAAACAGTCTGGTGCAATATCAGGGCAACGATGTACAAGCGCGCCGAAGCTCCGATTGTTTTTCCCAGCAGAAATAACGACGCTCCGCTTTTGTAAGCGCTACGGCCAAATCGCTTGTCAAGATACGTGTAAATGGTTGTCAGATTGAGTTTATAATAGAGTGGAAGGAGTACACGGGCAATGACAATGTAGCCAAAGAAAAAACCCAGCACAGTCTGCATATAGCTGAAACTGAGATCTCTTACCATACCCGGCACCGACACAAACGTGACCCCCGAAATGGAAGTACCGATCATCCCGATGGCAACCACCCACCACGAAGACTTACGGTTGGCCCGAAAGAATGCATCGTTGTCGGTACTTAAGCGGCTTACAACTTGAGAAATAAGCAGTAAAACGGCAAAATAGGCAACGATTATAAGCAGTACAATGTAGCTTTGCATAGAAAATTTTTAGGACTTTGGATTGATTTCTGCATACAAAATTAGGTAAAAATACCCGAAAATTCGTGTAAGCCCGCCAAATTAGTGAAGATGCAATTTTTTTGCTAAATTTGCATCGTATTTCTCAACGTAAATATGAACCAGCTCTATTCATCCATACTGCTCGAAAATGCTGTCAACGAATTTGCCAAATTGCCCGGCATTGGCCGAAAAACGGCTCTGAGGCTGGTTTTGCATTTGCTCAAGCAATCCGAAGATGAAGTAGAATTGTTTGGAACCACTTTTATACGGTTGCGCAAAGAAATTGTGTACTGCAAAGTGTGTCATAATATTTCCGATACCGAAGTATGTCACATTTGCAGCAATCCATCGCGTGACGCACAAACCATTTGTGTGGTGGAAAACATAAAAGATGTCATGTCGGTAGAAAACACCCGACAGTACAAAGGCCTTTACCACGTGCTGGGAGGAATAATTTCGCCCATGGATGGAGTAGGACCCAACGATCTGGAAATAGAAAGCCTCGTGAAACGTGTGCAGGAAGAAGGTGTAAAAGAGGTTATCCTGGCATTGAGCACAACGATGGAGGGAGACACCACCAATTTTTACATTTTCAGAAAATTATCGCCCACCGGAGTGAAAATCACTACAATTGCACGCGGAATTGCCATTGGCGACGAGCTGGAATATGCCGATGAAGTGACACTCGGACGCTCCATAGTGAACCGTGTGGAATTTACAAATTCATTTAAATAAAAAAACGTATATGGAATTAGAACGAAAAATCAGAATGGTTACCAAATCAATCACTGTGACATACTATGTGATTTATCTTTTAACAATAATAGCGGTAGTGGCTATTTTCTTCATGACTTATACCAACGTGGAAGTACAAAGAATAGATGCTTTGAGTCCGCTCGGAGTGAAAATATCCACCACATACCTCATTTATCTGCTTGTTTCAATTCCCGTGGCGCTTTATTGGTTCCACATTTACACCGTTAAGCTGCGAAAAGAAACTGATGAATTCCTCAAGTTCAAAAAATATAAAAAAGCTTCCAACATCCGGTTGTGGGTAGTAGGCACAGGATTGATTGTAGGTGTGATACTGGTGTATCTGCTTCGCTCGCAATCCATGATTTTTACTTCTGCCATTGCTGCCATTGCACTCTATTTCAGTAAGCCATCCGCTGTAAAAATGATTCGTGAACTCGATCTGGACGCCGATCCGAATCAATTGATCCGGTAAAAATTTTTATTTACAGAAACAGACTTTGTTTTTTAAAAAATCAAATCAAAAAGATAAAAACCAACCCATTATGATAATCGCTGTAGATTTTGACGGAACTATAGTAACGCATGAATACCCCCGGATAGGTCGCGAAATCCCGTTTGCTATCGATACGCTGAAGCGGCTTCAGGAAGAAGGACATCATCAGCTTATTCTGTGGACAGTACGTGAAGGTGATTTACTGAATGAAGCGGTAGAATTCTGTCGCACCAGGGGACTCGAATTTTATGCCGTCAACAACAACTACCCTGAAAGTGAAGTGATTGAAAATCAATCCAGAAAAATTTCGGCCGAACTTTTCATTGACGACCGAAACCTGGGCGGAATACCCGACTGGGGCGTTATTTACCGGATGATCATGTCCGGCAAACCCTGGTCTCCGGTATCTTCCGAATTCATTCCGGATCCGGCTCCAAAGAAGAAAAACTGGTTTGGCAGATAATTTTTGCCATAAAATTTTATTTTTCCCCATTTTTTTGAAACTAAGTTTAAAAACCATTATCTAAAATAAAAAAGTCATGAAACTTTCACGCATCTTTTTTTCCTTTATTCTTTCTTTTTTCACTTTTATTACTCTCAATGCCGAAGATAAAAATCTGATAATAAGGTATGATTCTCCGGCCTCAATCTGGGAATCGACTTTACCGCTCGGAAACGGAAGGCTCGGTATGATGCCCGACGGCGGTACCGATACAGAAAATATTGTTCTGAATGATATTACCATGTGGTCGGGCAGTGTGGAAAATGCCATGAACATCCAGGCAATCGATTACCTGCCTCAGATTCGTAAATACCTGCTGGAAGGGAAAAATCTCGAAGCTCAAAACCTGATGTATAATCATTTCAAATGCAACGGACCCGGTTCGGGTTTTGGACAGGGTAAAGATATCCCATTTGGATGTTTTCAGATGTTGGGAAATCTGAAAATTACGTATAATTACCCTTCAGCCATACAAAAAACGGCTGTTTCGGATTATAATTTTGCGCTTAATCTGAATAATGCCATCGCTTCCACCGTTTTCAGAAAAGGAAAAACAGCTTACACCCGCGAGTATTTTGTATCGCATAATGCCGATGTGATGGTCATCAGGATAAGTTCCGACAAGAAAAACGCCGTTGGATTTTCGCTCGATTTGAGCCGTCCGGAAAGAGGAAACGTCTCACTCAAAGATAATGTGCTTTCGATGCAGGGACAACTGAACGACGGACAAAATACAACTCGGGGAGTGCAGTATAAAACCAGTATCCGGGTAGTGAGCCCTGATGGAAAAATAAGCTCAAACAACGGAAAACTGCTGCTCGAAGATGCCTCAGAAGCTCTTATTATTGTTTCGTCATCTACCAGTCTGCTAGATAAAAACTACCTCAGGACTGTGGAAAGTCTGCTGGAAAATGCAAGCTCTACTTCTTATTTCAAATTACGCACCGAGCATATCAACAAATATCAGGAAAAATTCAACCGTGTAAGCCTCAAACTCGGAGATGATAAAAATGCAGAACTTCCCGCCAGCAAGCGTCTTTATGAATTTCAGAAAAACGACGATCCGGCATTTGCAGCTCTTTATTTCCAGTTCGGAAGATACCTGATGATAAGCGGAACGCGTGAAAACAGTATGCCGCTCAATCTGCAGGGACTTTGGGCAAAAGATGTCCAGACGCCCTGGAATGGCGATTACCATCTGAATATCAATGTTCAGATGAATTACTGGCCGGCCGAAGTATGCAATTTGTCCGAATTACACAAACCGCTGATTGACTTTACAAAATCACTCGTACCATCGGGCGAAGTGACAGCCAATACGTTTTACAATGCCGAGGGATGGGTGGCTCACGTCATTACAAATCCATGGCGATTCACCGCTCCGGGCGAACACGCCTCGTGGGGCGCAACCAATACGGGCGGCGCATGGCTCTGCGAACATTTGTGGGAGCACTATGCCTTTACCCGCGATAAAAATTATCTGAAAAGCATTTTTCCGACTCTTACCGGAGCTGCACGGTTTTTCCTTTCGATGATGATTGCCGAACCGAAAAACGGTTGGTTAGTTACTGCTCCCTCGTCTTCGCCCGAAAACGCATTCTACCTTCCGGAAAATGGTAAGGAACCGGTGTATGTGTGTATGGGACCCACCATGGATGTACAGATTATCACCGAATTGTTCAACAATGTGTTGAGTGCTGCCGAAATCCTTTCGGTAGAAGATCCTGTAATAGACAAAATAAAGGCCGCTCTCCCCAAATTACCGCCAATGCAGGTAAGTAAAGAGGGTTATTTGCAGGAGTGGCTCGAGGATTATAAAGAAGAGGATCCCCGGCACAGGCATGTTTCTCATTTATACGGTTTGTATCCATCCAACCAGATTTCTACTTACCGTACTCCCGAACTTGCCAACGCTGCCCGCGAAACACTCAACCGGCGCGGCGACGAAGGTACAGGCTGGTCCAGAGCGTGGAAAGTGAATTTCTGGGCGCGCCTGCACGACGGAAACCGCTCTTACAAACTGCTGAAAAGCCTCCTACAACCGGCATTTGCCACTGAAACATCTAAAAAACCGGCTGGAGGAACTTATCCCAACTTGTTCTGTTCGCATCCTCCGTTTCAGATAGATGGTAACTTCGGTGGTACAGCAGGCATTGCCGAAATGCTCATTCAAAGCCAGGATGGGTTTGTGGAATTGCTTCCGGCACTTCCGGATAAATGGTCGAAGGGTGAATTTAAAGGACTGCGGGTGCGTGGAGGAGCGGAAATGGACGTGAAGTGGGAAAACAATAAAATTACCGAAGCCGTAATTCGTGCCATTGCCAGCAACACCATCAGGATAAAACTTCCGGAATATGTATCGGATGTGACTTCAGACTCCAAAAATATGGAGAAAGAAAGCGAATTCCTGAATTTACGTATTTATACTGGAGACCGTATTGTGCTTAATTTCAGGAATAAGTAAAAATCAATAACTTTTCAGACTAATTTTTCAGCATTTTCGTTTTCTAGCTTAATGTAATGATTCATTAGCTCGTTTTGTGAACGGAACGGAGGCTCGTCGTTGGTTTTATACCTGTTTTCGCCCGTTCCGTCGCATATACGGGCTTTTACGTTGTCTTTCAGCCCGTATTCCACGATGTTTTTCAGCTCCTGCTGGATTTTCTTGTCGTAAACAGGAATTGCCACTTCAATCCGTTGATCCAGGTTTCGGGTCATCCAGTCTGCCGACGAAATGTAGTATTTCTCTGTATTGTTATTACAGAAAATAAAAATTCGCGAATGTTCGAGAAATTTATCCACTATCCCAACTATTTCGATGTTACCTTTCAATTTCGGTTGCGTAGTGACCATGGAAAGTTGCCCCCTTACTAACAGTTTGATTTTTACACCCGCTCCGGCTGCATCATACAGTTTTTCGATCAGTTTCGGATCGGTAATGTGGTTTATTTTGCACAATATATAAGCCGGCAATCCTTTTTTTGCGTTAATAATTTCATTTTGAATGAGTTGATTCAGTTTTTTGCGCATTTCCTGAGGAGATACCAGTAAATGTGAATAGCGGGTCATCTGGAAGGGTTGATGAATGAAGTCAAATACTTTTTCAAGCTCGGCTGTAATTTCAGGATTGGCAGTGAAGAGGGTGAAATCTGTATAAACTGCTGCATTTCCTTCGTGGAAGTTTCCGGTACTCACTGCTGCTATTCGTTTCCCGTTTTTTTTCTTGATAAGTGTCAGCTTGCTGTGAATTTTCAGTCCTTCCACCCCAAAGGTAATATTTATGCCCGCTTCTTCCATGCGTTGTGCCCACTGGATGTTGTGTTCTTCGTCAAAACGGGCGCGCAATTCGATTACTGCCGAAACCTGTTTCCCGTTTCGGGCTGCAAATATAAGCGCTTTAGCCACTTTGGAGCGGTGAGCCATGCGGTAAAGTGTGATTTTTATACTTTTTACATCGGGATCGATGGCTGCTTCGCGGAGCAACTGTACATATTGCGAAAAACTGTAATAAGGATAATGCAAAAACAAATCCTGACTCTCAATGGCTTTAATTGCCGAATCAAATGATTTAATAATCTCATTTTCAATGCCTTCTGTTTTCTGATAAACAAGGTCGGTTCTGCCCAATGTAGGAAATCCGATCAAATCCTTGAAATTGTGGTATCTTCCTCCCGGAATAATAGTTCCCGATTTTTTGAAGTCAATCTTTTTCAGAAAGTATTTTTTCATGTCGTCGGACATGTTACTGTCAAAAATAAATCGCAAAGGAGAGCCATAGCGACGGCTTTTAATACCTTTACTCACCTTATCCACTATGCCTTCGCCGAGTTCTGCTTCAATTTCCATCTCCGAATCACGGGTGATTTTGGTGGTGTACATCTCAAAAGTATCGTAAGGAAGGCTTCTGAATAACTGGGGTAGGCATAGCCGAATCACGTCATCCAGAAACATGACATATTTTTTATCATCAATCTGAGGTAACACCAGAAAGCGCGAGTATTCCGAGCCTGGCATTTCTATCAGGGCATATTTTTTATCAGCGGGTTTAAGGCTGTTTTTCAGTTTTACAAAAAAATAAATACGGGCATCCTGCATTTCGGGGAATGTTTTCCCGGAGCCTGAAAGCATGATGGGAGTAATGGCATCCTCCAGCTGTTTGTCGTAATAGTTGATTACGAAAGCAGTTTGCTCGTCATTCAGTTCGGTTTCATCTACAATATAAATTTTTTCGGCTTTCAGTTGTTCCTTTATTTCCCGATAATTAGCCTCCACCGCTGCCTGAAGAGAAGATGTATGCCTGGATATTTTTTTCAGAACGGCTTCAGGATTGTCTTTTTTCAGTCCCGCATTGATTTTCATTTCAGCCATGCGCTGCAGCGTAGCTACCCGCACCCTGAAAAATTCATCGAGATTGTTGGAGAAAATGCCTAAAAACTTCAAACGTTCTATAAGAGGTACTTTCGGATTGGCCGATTCCTGCAGCACCCGATTGTTGAAAAATAACCAGCTAATTTCTCTGTTGATAATTTCCGATTTTGCTTTCTTGTTCATATAATCCTGATTCGTAAACATTTACAAAAATACAAAATAATTTCAGAATTATTTTTCAGAATAATTTTTACTGTACATTTATAGCTGGTCAGAACAGATCTATTCAGTTATTATTTCTAATGAAACTGTTCAATTATCAGTGTAAGTGTTTGAATGTTAAATGATTGTTTTTCAAGAACATTAAGATGTTAAATTATATTAAACATAATTTTCGCAGGAATCAAATAACTTTTCAAGTAAATAATTTCTGACTTTTCAATTGATTTTCGGGTAGCAAAAATTTTTTTAACAAACATTGATTTGTAATTTACTGACCTCAATCAGGAAAAGAAAAAATGAATTTTAAATCTTAATTTATTACGAAATTTATGTTAAAATCAACTCAGAATTTTTAATTATTTCACTACCTTTGTCGTGTTTACTGTTGATTGTTCCTACAGCATTTTTTTTTATATTGACCGAAAAACAACATCATTTAATTACTTAATTCAACTTTCGCAAGTATCATAACTTGCTGAATTATAACAAAAAAGCAGCATATTTATTTGGTAAAGTCGCTGAAAATCAGTAACTTTATGTCGC
>SAAL01000228.1 GCA_009929445.1 Bacteroidia bacterium | reverse complement strand
GCTGCTCCAATCCATTGAAACAGGTGTTTGTTATGGTAGGCTGAATATTCCAACCCTTCAAATACTTTGGCTGTGGGTTCGCCTTTTTCGTTTAACAAACTTACTGCCTGTTCTGAAATAGGGTAATACTCAATTCCGTTGGTTTTCTTTTGGTTGAAATTCAGGAAATACCCTTGCCCCTCAATGTATTCAAGTTCGCCCCATACCATTTTTTGAATATCTGAAAACCTCAACCCGGTAAGGGCTGAAAATAGGGCTGCACGTTTCAACAAATCATTGTTGCACGGTGTTTTTACAAGTTTATTCAGTTCCTCAATAGTCAAGTATTCCCGCCTTGTTTCGGCTGCCTTAATTGGGCTTATTTTGGCGTTCAGGTCGTTTTGTAGTATGCCGTCTTTATAGGCTTGTTTCAATGCAGCTTTTACCTTATTGAAATACGAAACGGCTGAATTTTGTGAAAGGGTTGTTTTGTCGCTCTTTTTACTTTTGGTACTTAGTAGGTATTCTTTGAAGTCCTCTAAAAACTTTTCGTTAAGGTCTGCAAACTTCAATTTGCCGTTGGTAAATGCTTCAATGTAATTGAGTGCTGAAACCCAATTATCGTGGTTACTTGCTTTACGTTTGTTTGCTAACTTTCTGAAATACTCAATAAAACATTGTTCGCCCTTTTCCTTTTTGCGTAACTGCTCTTTTTCGTATTCGCTGTAAATTTCAGGCTTATTCAAAAAGTTTTCCCGTTTTTGGCGTATGCTTTCGCCTATTTGCAAGGTTTCAGTATTGTGCTGTTTGTCAATGGGTGTTTTCGGTTTCTCAAAAATGTAAAGCCCTAAAAATTCCCTTCGTGTAGGTTCGCCTGTTTCGGGGTGTGGTATAGCCGGGTAAAAATCTAAATACAGGCTTTGCCGTCCCTTGCTTATTTTCTTTTGTCTTAATGTTACTTTTGTTGCCATTGTCCTTTATGCTTAGTTACTAAAGTTACTTTTGGTACTCTCTGAACAAACTTTATTTTTTGCTCAATATGGCTTTTTCAATTCCCCTACTTTCGGCTGTGGTTTCATCATCTTCACCAATTAAGGGGTGTTCAAAATATTCGCTGTCATTGTAATACTCAACCAATGAAAGGGAAATACTGAACGCTGCATTTTTGCCGAACTCAAAATTTACAGGGGCTTCAAATGGTAGAAAATATTTACCCTGCTCCATTCCTTCCAATCGCTCCCAATAGTATTTTTCGGCCTTCGCCTTGCATTCGTGTAAATCATTCCCTTTGAAGTCCTCAAAGTGGCTGAACGGTTCGTTTTTACCTTCGTCCATTCCAAACGTGGTAACAAATTCCGATACCCTGTAAAAGTAATCGGGTTCGGTTTTCTCTAAATTTCGGTTTACAAATTCAATCATTGCGTATTATTTTAATAGTTTATCAATTATCGGTTTCGGTACATAGGCATACCAACCCTTTTTTATTTTAGGTATGATTTCCCGTTTGATGAGGTTTTGCAAGGCTGTTTCGGATATGCTGTACTTTTCCAATACTTCGTTAATGGTGTAACAGTCGGTAATATCAAACGCCCCTGCCTGTTTCCATTCGCTCAATTCCTGTTTTTGCTGT
>SAAL01000120.1 GCA_009929445.1 Bacteroidia bacterium | reverse complement strand
TGTACAGAACTGAATTAACCTAATGCGGCATCAGTATGGTTCAATAAAACTCCGGTACATACGTACCAGCGTAATGTCAGATTCAGGAATGTGAATACGGCAGATTTTCCCGATTTTCAGGATGTTTATTGAATATGGAATGAGTTTTATATCGAGGTCGTAACATGTTTCCAGGTTCTCATTCACAAAACTCAAAGGAACAATGATAATTTCACTCACGTTGTTAGCACTTAATTTCTTCAGAACTTCCGAAGTGGAGGGTTCTGTCCACTTCACAGGTCCTAATTTCGACTGATAACCGACCCTGTAAGGCAAATTTAACGAGTCTGCAATGAGTTGTGCTGACTTTAGAATTCTGAGTGGATAGCTGTCGCCCCGTTTAATACCCGATTGTGGAATTGCGTGTGCACTGAAAAGTAAAATTGGATGCTTGTAACCGGTCTCTGTTATTTTCCGGCTGATCAGATTCGTCCAGAACTGCACAAAGAAGGGATTATCGTGGTAATCCTCCACAAAGCGGATTCGTAGTCCGTTGTTAGTTTCCTGTATTCTTTTCAGTACAGCAGCAATGCTTCCCGTTGTGGTAAAGCCTGACTGTGGATACATGGAAATAATCACGAAGTCTTCGAATCCGTCCAGTGTCAGTTCGGTGATTTCGTTTTCGATAAACGGCTCGGAATACGAAAAAGCACACCGAACCTGATAATTGCTGCTGAGAAGTTTATGCAACTCTGCAGCCGTTTTATTCATTGAGTTGAGCAAAGGCGATCCACCGATTGTGAGGTATTTCCTCCACGAGGATTTATAACGCATCCGGCTCACAGTCGCTGCAAGCAGCCGACGCACCGGTTCCGGCGCCTGAACGATAGCTTTATCACGAAACAACCGCCTTAGGAAAACCTTCATTCCCTGCTCGGAGACAGGCGCACCCATATTGACCAGCAGGACTGCTGTTTTCGGGGAATTATTATTACCGGGATTCTCAATCATTGAATGATTGTAAATTCTGTAATCAGAAACAATTTCCTCAAGTCAAATTTCGGCGATTATGCGTCATTTTTACACCTCGTAATCCACACAAACGCGATCTGTTTTTACTTTGACAATATAGGCGCCCACTTTTTTGTGTTCCGGATGCTCCTGGTACATGTTGAGGTCTTCGATTGTATCAAATTCGGAGTACAACATGATATCAAAGTTGGATTCGGGTGTAGCCGGATGATTTATCCCCACTTCAATTTTACGAAGTTGCGGAATGAGGTTAATCAGATTTTCAAGTCCTTCTTTGATTATCTGAGCATTTTCTGCTTTCGATTTTCCTTCGGCAACATCAGCTAGCCGGAAACAAACGATGTGTTTAATCATTTTTTTGGATGTTTTTTTCTTTTCTGAATTGTTTCGAAATAGTTTTTTTCTTCTTCCATTTTTTTCGGATAGTCAACCGTGAAATGCAATCCGCGGCTTTCTTTTCTTGCCAGTGCCTGTTTGATGATGAGGTATGAAACGCTGATCACGTTGCGCAGTTCGCATATTTCGCGCGATACGACCGAGCGGCTGAAAAGGCTTTCAGTTTCGCGGAAAAGTATTTCGAGACGGCTCATGGCACGCTGCAAACGCAAATTTGAGCGTACAATGCCCACATAAGTGCTCATTATCTGCTCCACTTCACGGAAACTCTGTGTAATGAGTACCATTTCTTCGGTGAGCGAAGTTCCCTCATCGTTCCAGTCGGGAATCAGTTCGTTGTGAGTGATCTGACTAATGCGGGGTACAGCATGTTTTACGGCAACATCTGCATAGACGATGGCTTCGATGAGTGAATTGGATGCCAGGCGGTTGGCTCCGTGGAGTCCGGTGGCCGAACACTCACCGATAGCGTACAGCCGGTTGATTGAGGAGTGTCCGTTGAGATCAACGGCTATACCTCCGCACATATAATGCTGTGTGGGACAGATGGGAATATAGTCTTTGGTGATATCAATCCCGTATTCCAGACACTTCTGATAGATCATGGGGAAATGTTCTTTTGTTTCCTCTGCATTCTTGTGGGTTACATCCAGGTACTCGAAGCTGTCGCCATGGATTTTCATTTCGTTGTCGATTGCCCTTGCCACAATATCGCGGGGAGCCAGTGAACCGCGGCTGTCGTATTTCTGCATAAACTCCTTTCCATCCTGTCCGCGGAGCACGGCACCATAACCCCGAATGGCTTCGGTAATGAGGAAAACGGGTTTATCGCCCGGATGATAAAGCGCTGTGGGATGAAACTGCACAAATTCCATGTCACGGATTACGCCGCGGGCACGGTGTACCATGGCTACTCCGTCGCCGGTAGCAATGGCAGGATTAGTGGATGCCTGATAAACGCTGCCTATTCCACCGGTTGCCAGTACGGTAACTTTGGAGAGGAATGTGTGGATGTGGTTGCTTTTCTGGTTAAGAGCATATACCCCGTAACATTCGATGTTGGGTGTATGATGGGTTACAATTTCACCCAGATGGTGCTGTGTAAGAATTTCGATGGCAAAATAGTGTTCAAACACATCAATTTCGGGATGATTCCTTACCTGTTTGTTCAGACTTTCCTGTATCACAAAGCCTGTATTGTCTTTATGATGCAAGATACGAAATTCGGAGTGTCCGCCTTCCTTATGCAGATCGAACAGTTTTCCGTCTTCGGTTTTGTCGAAATCCATCCCCCACTCCAGCAGCTGATCGATTTCCTTACGTGCATTTTTCACTACAAGTTCCACCGCATCCCTGTCGCAATGTCCGTCGCCGGCAGTGAGGGTGTCTTCTATGTGCTTTTCGTAATTATCGGGTTCGTACATCACGGTAGCCACACCACCCTGTGCGTAGGATGTATTGCTGTCTTCGAGCGTAGTTTTGCACAGCAGAGCCACTTTACCGAATTTGGACGCTTTCAGGGCGAAGCTGATGCCCGCAATTCCACCTCCAACAACGAGGAAATCATATTTTTTTGCCATTGTCTCAAATGTGATTTATTTGATTTTTATGATTATTTCTTGATCAGTAATGCAAATTAAATTCTCGTAATTCGTCTTAATTCGCACAATTCGCATTTCTTATTCGTAATAAAACTACATTTTCCACATGATGGGTGTGCGGAAACATATCCACCGGCTGAACGGCTGCGACCCGATATTTTTCATCCAGCAAAGCCAAATCCCGTGCCTGTGTGGCTGAGTTACAGCTTACATACACAATTCTTTCCGGTTCGGCCAGGAGCATGACTTTCACCACATCTTCGTGCATGCCTGCCCGGGGTGGATCGGTGATGATGACATCGGGTTTTCCGTGTATGCGAATAAATTCGTCATTCAATACATTTTTCATATCTCCGGCATAAAAAAGCGTATTCTTTATGCCATTCAGCGATGAATTAACCTTTGCATCTTCGATGGCTTCGGGCACATACTCAACGCCAATTACTTTACTACAATCCCGGGCAATGAAATTGGCAATGGTACCTGTGCCGGTGTACAGGTCATACACCAGTTCTTTACCGGTCAGTCCTGCAAAACTGCGTGCCACCTTGTATAGTTCATAAGCCTGACTGGAATTTGTCTGATAGAATGATTTGGGTCCGATTTTAAATCTCAATCCTTCCATTTCTTCGTAAATACAATCGTTGCCTTTGAAGGTCAACACTTCCTGATCAGTTATTGTATCGTTGGCTTTTGAATTGATTATATAGAGCAACGAGGTTATTTCCGGGAACTTATCAGCCAGGTGCTGCAGAAGTTTTTCTCTTTCTGATTTGTCTTCGTGAAAAAACACAAGTATCACCATCAGTTCGCCGGTGGAAGTGGTGCGCACCATCATCGTTCGCAGAAATCCTTCCTGAAGGCGTAAATCGAAAAATGTGAGGTTGTTTTGAAGCGCGTATGAGCGAATCTCGTTCCGAATCCGGTTTTGAATATCGTCCTGCAGCCAGCACTTATTGATATCGAGCACCTTATCAAACATGCCCGGGATATGAAATCCGACGGCGTTCATCGTGTCAAATTCCATAGCGGAATTAATTTCTTCGAAAGTTCGCCAGCGGCGGTTTGAAAACGTAAATTCGAGTTTATTGCGATAAAAGGTTGTTTTTGCAGAGCCAAGAATTGGAGATATTTCGGGCAGATCCACTTTTCCTATTCTCCGGAGGTTGTTTTCCACCTCTTTCTGCTTGTATTTAAGCTGCTCCTCATAAGGCAAAATCTGCCACTTGCACCCTCCGCAAATGCCGAAATGTTCGCAAAAAGATTCCTGCCTTATTTCCGACGGCTGCACCATGTCAATCACACGGGCTTCCATGAAACTGCTTTTCTTACGCGTAACCTGTAGGTTTACCACATCACCCGGCACAGCAAAGGGTATAAACACCACCACATCGTTCACTTTTGCAATTGCTTTTCCTTCGGCAGCCAGGTCGGTTACCATCACTTGTTCAAGTACAGGCAGTTGCTTTTTATTTTTAGCCATTTCATTTTTGGTTTAACACTACAAAGGTAAAGATTTTTTGAGATAAATATTTTACTGAAAAGCAAAACTTGTATTTCTGTTTTTGTTTTCAATTCTTTCAGTAATTTTAATAAAAAGTTAAGTTCAAAATGGATTACCTTTGTGGATAATATTTACCTAACCATATTTAAACACAGAATGTGAAAGTCAGATTGTTTTTTATATTAAGTCTTGCTGGTTTGTTTATCAGTTTCAGCTCGTGCCGGAAAGTGACTTCTGCAGCAGCTGAGCTTCTGTCCACTACCGATACTGCCGGATTTATTTTTCCTGCTCCGCTTGGTTCGGTGAGCGATTTTGAGGAAATTCTGACTGCAGAGCAAATTCGTGAACTTGACAGTATAATCGTTCAGTTTGAAAACAATTCGGACAATAAAATCAACATTGTAACCACAAAATCAATCAAACCATATACAAGCCTGGACGAATACAGTGCTGATCTGCTGAAAAACTGGGAAAATGATGATGTCGAAGTCCATACGGTAATGCTTGTTTATTCGAAGAAGCTGAACGAAGTGGAGATTACTGCCGGTGATGAACTAAAAAGAAAACTCACCGACAAAGAATGTAAACGAATAGCAAAGAAAACAATCGTAGCAGAAACGGAAAAAAGTGATTACTTTACAGGTCTGAAAACCGCTCTGATAAAAATAATTACAGAAATAAGATAAACACTTATCAACAATCTCACCCATCACATACTCAATATCAAACACTTAACCTGTTGATAACTCTGTTGATAACTCACCTCATAACTTGTTGACACAAACAGGTAAAAAAATTTGCAAAACGATATTTCGATGTATTATATTTGCAACATGAGTTTCGGCTCATAGCATTAAAAAAAATGCGAAGTGTTCTTTGAAAAACTGAAACATCCAAAAAGAATCAATCATTAAATATCAGCAACCGGATGCAAAGGTAAACTTACGGCATGCAAAAAGGATGCACTGATTATAGACAACGCTATCTTCCGGATTGGTTGCGCAAGCGGCCAATGTGAAGTATAACAAAGTGTATAGTTTTACGATCCCTGGCATGTGGCAATTTCCGGAGATATCCGACTTTCAAATGATACGTTTCTCCGAAACGCAACTCTACCTGACGAAGGCAGGGACGCCGGGTTGCCGAAACAAAAAATGCAGCTACAGGTATTTCGATACCAGTACACATTTTGAAAGAGGTGCAAGGGCGAAAGCAGCAATGTTTTCAAGTCATGTTACCGAAAGTTTCAGGCAGCGCAGCGCAAAAGAATTAAAAGTCAAAACAAGGTTCGATATTTAAAAAATTGACAAAGGCGTTTATCACTAAACAAATTTATTTTTTGGTGAAAATGCTGAGAGAAGAATTAACTTATGGACAGCAAGGTAAAAGCCGGTTGCATACGGGAAGAACGATGGTAAAACATCGGGAATCCGGGCAGCAACGGGATGAAGGGCGAAAGCCAGCCGTGAGCTTACGAGTAAGTCGGACTCCGTACTGCAGGAAAAAATGGAAATCCCCCTCAAAAAGGGAAAGAAATCAATCCGGGCAGCATGGAATAATCATCTGAGCCAATGACTGATGGCAACATCAGGAAGCGGTAAAGCCGTAAAAAGCCGAAGATGAAAAGGAGCACTGAACGAAACTGAGTACGAAACCCTAACAGGAAGTAATACAAAAGATTCAGAAGCTGCGTAAAAGCAGCCGAAAAATTCAGAAATCCGTTCGGAATGCAGATAAGCAAACGAAATCATTTCCAGTAAAGCGCAGCAGAGGAAACTCTGAGACGAAAAAAAGCGACTGATATCCGACACGTCAACAAATTAATGATATGAGAATTCAAGATTTGTGGTGATTTTACTGTAAATCCCTTCAAAAAGGATTATGAGATAAGACACCTGCTTCACCCCCTTAAATGAAAGCTGACGCGAGCAATCGCAAAGTTTGAAACTTACCCGGTTTCGGGAATTGCAATCAGGCAATTTTGAAAAAGATTACCGGCAATAAACCGGACATGGCGAAGCAAAAAACTAAATCGACGAAAGGTATGGCTGAGATAGTCTGATGAAGCAGCCGCTGAAACCAACCCGTAAAAAGGTTGGCAAGCGATGCTGACCGAAGAAGACAACACCGGCACGAAAGCGAAGCTAACCGCAAGCCGAAAAACATATAGAAATCATACTCGAAGCAACAATACAGTTATTCAAAGATATTTTACATTACATTTTAATGTTTCAAGAGGGTGCCCGACAGGACACCCTCTTACTTTTTTAAAATATCCCCTGAAAACTTTTGTGAGGAATAATTCTGAAAAAAAATACCCAACGTTTTGCTAAGACTGCTCTTTTCTCAGCCAGGCTGAAATAATTGTGATTTCGCCCTGCGAATAATGCTCTTTCAGTTTGCTGTAAATGGATACATCTTCGTCCGTTTTTTCAAGAATGGATTTAGCCCGCTGCAATTCACCGGGCGGAACAAACTCTTCGGCAGTGAGTTCTCCTTTGGTCACATACCGGCCTAAATGACCGTAAATGGTGCCGACCGACAAACTGCGTTCGGCGGCAATCTTTTCAACACTTTTACCGCTTTTATACTCCTGAAACGAAAGCAATGCCGAACTTCCTTTTATTTTCTTTTCACTCTTCTCTTTTTTATCTTTCCTTTTTCGTTTTTCTCTGCCGGCAAGCTCGTCCATGGCCGAAGTCAATCCATTTTCAAGGCAATAATCCCGAATCTCTTCAAGGAAAAGTTCACCGAATTTTGCAACCCTCGCTTCTCCAAAACCGCTTATTTTGAGCAGATCGGATTTGGTCTGAGGAAGATAATCGGCCATCTCGGCGATAGAGTGAGAGCCTGCAACCATATAAACCGGAAGTCCGGTATCATCTACAATAGAATTTCTCAACTCATACAAAATACCCATCAGATCGGGACGACGGGAAGATAATTTTTCCTGTTTCTGATGACGCGAATAGGATGTGTATTTGATGGCAGGCAATTCAAATGATTTTCTGAGCTGAAAATACTTTTCGATACCAAATCCATCCCTGATTCCGCTAATCCAATGTTTTTTCTGTGCTGCAAAAGTAAATATATCCAGATAGTATTGGTCGAATTCTTTTGCATTCTCCCTGCTGTCGGTTGTGGCAGGCGATTGTCTGAGCGTATCGGTCAGCAGGTTGAGTTTTTCCGAGAAATAAGTATCTGCCGCCTCCAGTCTGAGATTCAGCGCATCGTGATTGAATTCATTGTGTTTTAGAATTTGACTTATCTGTGTTCCGAAACGTGCTCCAACATCGTGAATAGCATTTATTTGTGCATTTATATTTCTGAGAAACTCCAGGGTTTCGCTACCGAACGAAGTTTCGGCATCGGCGGTAGATGTAAGCCATCTGCCCGATACGGCTAGCATCTGCCGAAAATCGAAAACCTGCAACAGGAGTGACAGAAAATACTCCTGTCGCGATGATGAGAAACGGTTTTCCAGCTCATCCACATTTAAATGCCGCGACGAAAACCTCAGAATTTCGTTATCGTTCTGGATGCTGCCCGCATTGATTTTGCTTTGCAGAACCAGTCCCTCAAGCGAGCGGCATCTACTCAAAGCCACGTACACCTGACCGGCTGCAAACGCCGATTCAGCGTCGATGACTGCTTTATCAAAAGTGAGTCCCTGACTTTTGTGAATGGTGATAGCCCATGCCAGCCTCAGCGGATACTGACGAAAAGTGCCAAGCACATCTTCCTTTACCAGAAGTGTAGACTCGTCAGTCTGATAACGGATATTCTCCCACTCCACCGGCAAAACCGCAATCGGTTCATTGTCTTCGGGACATTTTACCCGGATGATGTCTTTGTCCCATCCGGTAATCTGCCCGATTTTACCGTTAAAAAAACGCCTTGGATTTTCACTGTCGTTTCTCAGAAACATGACTTTTGCTCCTATTTTCAGCTCCAGTTTGTCATCGGCCGGAAAACTACGTTCTGGGAAATCACCGGTGACAACTGCTTCGAATATCTTTGTACCAGATTTTATCTT
>SAAL01000029.1 GCA_009929445.1 Bacteroidia bacterium | reverse complement strand
CGTGTTGCTCAAGGATACCATAACTTTGAAAATCTTAGAGCGGCTATACTATTTTTCAATGGTGGACTATCTTTGTTTCACACGATTAACGATTAAACCTTTTTATTAAATAATTTTCAAAAATATACTACAACAAATTTAATTTAACTTCCAAAAACAAACAAGTTAAATGAAATTAAAAAAATTAAAATAATATTTTAATTTAAAATGAAATACCATTTATTCAAACGATTTTTCTAATGAGGTGAATCATTTAGTTAATAAAAATTATAAATGATATCTTATTTATGCAAGCATATCCCAATTAATAACAGAGCTTAGAAGTGAAGCCATTTTTTTATCCTGATAAAATCTCCTTTCTATTTCACCTTCTCCAACAAATTTTTCGGCAGATAAAATGTGTTGTTCTTGTCCACATACACCACCACCGAACCGAGCGAAAATGGGACGCCGTTCAATGAGGCTACCGAACTGTAAGCCGGAATTTCGAGGGTTTTACGTTTGTATTTCACCACCAGTTTCGGGAAATCTTTTCCCTGTATAATGGTATATTTCAATCCATTAAATACATCCGTATGTTTTGCGAAAATCTCTGAAGTCAGTTGATTCATCGGTTTTTCGAGCCCTGCAACTTTGTATAGATATTGATGAACGTCGGTATTCCGTACATTTCCTTTCAGTACATCGCCCTGCGGATGATATACTGCTAAAAAAACCTCTTCACCCGTATGTCCGCCGGTGGTAAACCCGAACGGCATTCGCTCGTTGAGCATGACCGTGATGTTGTGAGTCATATTATTACTGTTGGAAACCTGCGTGTAGTCCTCTGCTTTGTAATTTTTAGAACCTGCCAGTGTTTTCAGTTCGTCGTTTGTAATTTCAATGCCTGTGTATTGCATGAAAACCTCTTTTATATTTTCCGGTTTGGTGTTCAGCAGGATTTTTTCAAGCCCTTCGGCCGTGCGTTTGATTTTCGAAACCGTGCCAAACAAATCATCTTTGGTCAGAGAAGTGTAGCTTTTCTTCAAACCGTTTCTGCCAATGGAAAAACCACTGTTTCCATGGTCGGGAAGAACGACAATCGTAGTACTTCCGTCCTTTTTAGCAAATTCAATAGCAGCACCCACGGCTTTGTCAAATGCCAGAAATTCGCCAATCATTCCGGCCGGGTCGTTGGCATGTGCAGCCCAGTCCACTTTGCTGCCTTCCACCATCAGGAAGAATCCGTTCGGGTTTTTATTCAAAATTTCCAGCGCTTTGGTGGTCATTTCTGCTATGGAAGGCATCAGATCGGGGTTCCGGTCCAGGTCATACGGCATCGCCTGCTTATCAAACAATGCCCAAACTTTATCGCCCGTGAAATTCATCATACCCTTTTTATCGTCCTGAAAAAGCGATGTTCCTGTGGATTTCAGAAAAGCTTTCATTTCATCGGTAATAAAGTCGTTTCCGCCACCGAACATCACATTCAGATTGTTGGCTGCCATCTGCGGCGCCAAAACCGGATATTTACTTCGGCTGTAATAGTGCGAAGCACAATCTGCCGGAGTAGCATGAGGAAATTCACAGGTAACAACCAGTCCGGCCGCTTTTTTCTGTTCCATCTTCATTGCTTCCAGAATGGTGGCGAGCGGCTGATAGGCACTGTCCGGATTCAGTTTCACGATATCGTTGGCCGGGTCAGCCACCGGATACATGGAAACGTTGCCGGCTTGCTGCGGAACTCCCGTCATGTACGTGGATGTGGTTGGTGCCGAGTCACCAATCGGTGCATTCGACGAAAAAGTGGTAACCGTGCCGCTCAGATACGGGTCGATATTCAGGTGATTTCCTTCGTTGCGGTACGCTTTAACCCAACGCGATGCCGAAACCACAGACAGTGAAGTTCCGTCGGGAATCATGACAATCACGTTTTTAGTTGGTCTGACGGTCTGTGAAAAGCCAATATTTACAATTAATAAAAATACAAATAACAGGCTGACTTTTTTTTTCATAATTATTAAAATATCGTTTTTGAATTAAGTTTCTTCTAAAAAATTTTTCTGTAAATATGACAATAGGGAGTGCCGTTTTTCTTATCATAATACTCCTGATGATAATCCTCCGCATCCCAGAATTCGTTATTTTCAGCCGGTTTCAATTCGGTTGCCACCTTATAACCTCTGTCCGTCAGAATTTGGATATACTTTTCGGCCATCTTCTTCTGTTCTTCATTTACGTAAAAAATCACCGAGCGGTACTGGTCGCCGATATCAGGACCCTGACCGCCTACCTGTGTGAAATCGTGCGTTTCGAAATAAAGCTTTATCAGGTCTTCGTAGCTGGTTTTGGAGGTATCAAAGAGCACTTCGGTTGTTTCCACGTGCCCGGTAGTACCGGTACAAACCTCCTTGTACGTAGGATTCTGCGTACGCCCGCCCATGTAACCGACAGTAGTGGCACGTACACCCGGTGCTTTCATAAAGTGATATTCTGTTCCCCAAAAACACCCCGATGCAAAGTAGGCAGTTTCGGTGGTGGATGTTTTTTCGGGGACAAAGTTCATGGATATGGAATTAACGCAATGACGGGTATTCTTAGCTGTAAATCCCTCACCTTCAAACACATGTCCAAGGTGTCCGCCGCAATTGGCGCAAACAATTTCCGTACGTCGGCCATCAGCATCGGGAATTCGTTTCACAGCACCCTTTATCTCATCATCGAACGACGGCCATCCGCAGTGACTTTCGAATTTGGCCTCCGACTTGTAGAGCGGTGCATCGCACTGTTTGCATACATAGGTTCCCTTTTCTTTGTTGTCCAGAAGTTCGCCGGTGAAAGGTCTTTCAGTGGCCTTGTAAAGTATTACCTGTTTTTCTTCCTGAGTTAATTCATTGAATTTCATTGCGTTGTTGTTGGTTTTATTGGTTTGTCCACAAGCAGTAAAAACAACGAGGAGCATCAGGATTACCACCTGCCCTCCCCGTGTAAAGTATGTTTTCGTTGCTTTCATATTTCTTAATTTATTAGTTTTAAAAACAAAGAAAGCGGCGAATTGTTTGATTCAGGAAATTCGATTATTCGGGTATTCAATTGTTTTGACGTTCCGGGATATTATTTAAATTCAATCTCTCTAAAATTCAATTCTACAGACTGCAAACAGACATTTAAACATCCAAACTCCCGATAGCTATCGGGACGAACATCCTAACTTTCGAACATTTTATCTCAACCTGTCTAATGATTTTACCAGGTTTTCGTCTTTTGCAATTCCACGCATTGCCAGGTAGTTGAATATCAGCGCAATGACCGGAAATATGACCGGATATTTCCAGGTTATATCAGCTTCAAGTTTGTTTTTGGCAAAAAAGATATATACTGCAAGAATAGCGATGTAAATTACAATCAGAAACAGATTGATGGTAGCCATTCTGAGCTGACGTTTTCTGTTTTTATAAGAAGCGATGCAATAAGTTGTCAGAAAAAGAATAATTCCGAAAAGATAGGTACAGGGATTTGTACCAACTACTCCTTTTGTAGTTCCCTGTTGAGTCAGTTCTACTATTCCGCGAGCATCCAGCCTGTATGTAATGTTGTTAGCCTGATTAAAGAAATCTGCATTGGGTATAAGCACAGCAGCAATCATCAGAAGGATTACCAGTACAAAATAAATCGTTTGAGTTCTCTGCCACATAAATTTTAAAAGTTGATAGTTGAAATTACTTTTTTTCCGGAAAGTGGTATAGTATGAAATGGTTTTATTTGATTTGCGAATCTGATTTGGAGTAAGTTATTTTTCTTCGAACAAAAACTCTACCTGCGCGGGTGTAACTCTAAGATTCGAGATATAGTGTGAATCCTGAATAATCTGCAGTTTATACCTTCGTTTATCGAGATCTTTGGCTTCTTTATAATCAAAAATCACTTTAATGTCATTTTCTCTAACTTTGTTAAAATTGCTCAGACCGACGTTGTAGGTAACATACACAGTGGGTGGAAAAATCCGCACATTAATATTTTCGGGAGCATTGATAACCGTCACCGGCATTTCCAGTTTATTCTCGGTAAACATTTCGACAAAGATTCCGACGTTTACATCACTGAAAGCATACCTGATGCCTTCTTTTGGTTTTTCAAGTCTCACTTTGGTGAAAGTAGTGTCAGTCAGCGATTTAGTGTCCAGTTTTTCGGTATATACAGCTCTCATTGTATCTACAATATTTTTCGGACCGAAGATTTTGACTGTTGAGGGTTCTATCTGTATGCTGTCACTCAGTACGTATTGCGACGAAAGTTTTACTTCGCCACTCAGTCTGACGGGCAAAGTTACAGACGCAAGTTTGTGATACAATACCACAATTGAATCGGGTTTAATTTCCAGAACGGCAGTCGTAGGGAGTACGTATCGCGATATTCTGTTTTTCAGCTGGTCGGCAGTAATAACGATTTTTCCTTTTGCAAAATAAACCCTTTCGAGGTCGAGTGCAAGCGGCACCGTGTTTCTGCTGTTGTACTTCATCAACGTGAGCCCTTCGTCACGCACTTTAATCTCTATTCGTTGCGGGAGTTTGTTTTCCAGTTCCACGTCTTCAGGTATTCCCATGTAGTCCACAGGAATTTTCAGCGTGGTTTCACGCTGTTTGTCAAGCGATTGTACGAACCAGAATGTTCCGGAGAGGACAAGAAACAACAGGAAAACCAATGCATCTTTTGAAATTAAAAGATTTTTGATTTTCCTGAAAAAGTCATTTTTGCGTTTTATTTCTGACTCTTCGGACATAATTCATCAGAAGGTAGGTTATTTCGTTTCTGCAGGTATATCGGCAGCAGTAGCAAAAACAGAATTTTTATCTACAGTAATACGCACATTATCAGCTATTTCTACAGTTACAGTAGTTTCTTTGATATCGCGGATTTTGCCGTAAATACCACCTGAAGTCACTACGCGGTCGCCTTGTTTCATAGCTTCGCGTTGGGCTTTTATTTCTTTCTGACGTTTAGTCTGCGGACGTATCATAAAGAAATAAAACACAACGAAAATAAGCACCATCATCAGGATACCTGAATAAGCTCCCATTCCGCCTTGTTGTCCCGGGGCAGCAGGGGCTTGTGTCTGTAATAGCATGTTTAATAAGTTCATTTTTATAAAGTTAGAAATTAAAAATTAGAAATTAGAAGTCAGAAGTCAGAAGTCAGAAGTTAGAAACCTTTGGCAGATTAGAAATCAGAAGAAAAGAAGAAGTTTGAAGCAATCATTCTCTTAAACATTCTGCTTACTGCTTTCAAATCTTCACTACTTTGATTAGTTTATTTTCGGCTTTCAGTTCTTTCACTATGTTATCGAGTACTCCGTTGATGAAAATGGCACTTTTATCGGTACTGTAATTTTTTGAAATCTCAATGTATTCATTTAACGTTACATTCACCGGAATTGTTGGGAATGACATGATTTCGGCCAGTGCAGTTTGCATAATGATGATATCCATGAAAGCAATCCGGTCCAGTTCCCAGTTTTGGGTATGAATATCAATCATTTCACGGTATTCTTTCTCTTTTTCGAGTGTATTTTTCAAAAGTTTGCCGGCGAATTCAGAATCTTCGTCATCTTTGAACATCGGCAACAACTCCTGTTCCACTCCACTTGTCAGGTCAAATCTTTTGATGGTTTTTATAATGAAACTGATAACTATTTCGAGATTATCGTTCCAGTAAATGCTCTGATCTTCAATGGAATCTGCAAATTCTTCGCTTTGCAGAATTAATTTTTTAAATATTTTTCTCCAGATATCCTTATCGGCGGCATAATCTGATGTTTCGGCCGACATATATTCAGCATACATGTCAGATTCCATGGTTAGTTCATATACCATTTTCACGGTATCCAGATTATTTGCCCAGGATATTTTATGTTCATCAATGAAACTTTGCAGCTGCACATTCCGGGACAACTGATGGATAAATTTATTATCGACAAAACGGGTGTTGGGATTCAAATCTTCCGCACTCGGACGAAGTTTGTTTTTACGTGCATCAATTTTGAGGGCAGCGTAATTGGTAACTTCCACAGCCAGCTGCAATAATTGAAAATAAAGCTCGTAAGTCTTTTCAACACTATAAAACAATTCCTTTTCTGCTAAAGCCACAGAAGCGCTGTGCCCCTTGTAATAAGCATAAACAATTTGAAGGATCTTAATACGAAGTAAAACTCGGTTAATCATAAATTCTCTGATTCGTCAATCTTAAATATGATGCAAAGGTACAAAACTTTTCTGTTCATTCTGTCATTTCACTTCTAAATATCTGAAATATGATGCATTTTCGGTACTTTCAAAATAGTTTAATTTCAAAAAAAACACAATTAATCTTCTCTTTGTTTGAATAATCGAAAAAATATTCTGAAATTTGGCAATCGAAAGAACAAACAATAATTCTATCGGTTTTTTTGAATAAAAATTAATACTAACGCAGCTAAGCCAGGATATTTTACGGATGTGAAAATTACATTGACAGCTGTTAAAAAAAATTATTTGATTTATGGAAGTTGAAAAAAGAAAAATTGAGTTGGAAAAAAAGGATAGTGAAATTATTTACTCCAAAGCCATCAAAGCAGGAAAAAGAATTTATTATCTCGATGTAAAGAAAAGCAGAAATGATGATTTGTATCTTGCAATCACCGAAAGTAAGAAAAAAGTAACAGGATACGATGAAGATGCACAGGTAACGTATGAGAAACACAAAATATTCTTGTACAAAGAAGATTTCGAAAAATTTGTAGAAGGACTCGATGATGTTATCGGATTTATCAAACAAGAACAGGGAGAACCGATTCCCAGACCCGAATATAATCATTCACAAAATGACTCCAACGTATTGGCTGAAGAAATTGCACCGGAAGTAAAGGAAATAACCGAACCAACAACTACAGGAGAAACAAAACGCAGTTTTTTTGACAAATTCAAATTCTAAACAATTTTTTAAAACAATAGAATAACGTCCGTGGAAATCTATGGACGTTTTTTCATTCAGATGAATCTATTTGTATTTATATCAAACTAATCAAACTAATCAAATTAATCATAATTCTGACATTGAAAACATTTGCCAGTGACAATTATTCGGGTGTTCATCCCGAAATCATGCAAGCCATCATCCAAGCCAACTCTGACCACCAGATATCATACGGCGACGATGAAATAACGGCTGAAATGAATAATATTTTCAGAGAACAATTCGGTGATGTGGATGTGCTTTATGCATTCAACGGTACCGGTGCCAACATTGTAAGTTTGAAATGCGCTGTATTGCCTTTTCAATCAGTGATTTGTACTGAATCGGCTCACATTCAGGTAGATGAATGCGGAGGACCTACCCAAAACATCGGCTGTACACTGGTGCCGCTGCCTTCACCCGATGGAAAACTTACTCCCGCAATCATAGAGCATCAGCTTACTTTCATCGGCAATGTACACCACACGCAGCCCAGGGTGATTTCTGTAAGTCAAAGCACAGAACTCGGCACCATATACAGTCGGAAAGAGCTCAAAGCCCTGGCCGATTTTGCACATACAAACGACATGTATCTCCATGTGGACGGAGCACGCATCTCCAATGCCGTAGCAGCTCTGGGATGTACGCTGAAAGAAGCTACAGCAGACTGCGGAGTGGATATCATGAGTTTCGGCGGTACCAAAAACGGACTGATGATTGGCGAAGCAATACTAATTTTCAATAAAGAACTCCGGAAACATGCACCTTTTTATCACAAACAAACGGCACAACTATTCTCCAAAAACCGGTTTATAGCCGCACAGTTCAAAGCACTGCTATCCAACGATTTATGGAAAAGGATGGCTGCACATTCCAACCGGATGGCTCAACTCCTCGCCAATGAAACAGGCAACCTGGAAGGTGTAACCATTACCCAAAAAGTACAGGCAAATGCCGTTTTTGCGATTATTCCGAAACATGCGGTAGAACCTCTCCGAAGTGCTTTCCGCTTTTACGACTGGAACGCTGCAACCGGTGAACTGCGCTGGATGTGCTCATTTGACACTACCGAAGAAGATGTGTATGAATTTGTTAAGAAACTGAAGGAGTTGATAGCTGCCACATGACTACGATGAGATAAAAAAAATGTCAATCACCTGACATACAAGATATTAATTGTTATTTTAAAAATAGTTTAAGACTTAAAACAAACTCTCTGATAATTCCCCGTTCAGGGACAAATCTTATTATGCAAAAAACCTGGAGATGGTTCGGTAAAAACGACCCGATAACGCTTCCGATGCTCAGACAAATCGGTGTGGAAGGAATTGTAACTTCACTGTATCATATTGCACCCGGAAAAGTCTGGCCGGAAGAAGAAATTCACAATCTGAATAATTTTATTAAAAATCAACAACTTACGTGGAGCGTGGTCGAAAGTGTTCCTGTAGCCGAATCCATTAAATACGGAGGAAATGACAGAGACGAACTGATTGAAAATTTCCGGCTAACGCTGATTAATCTGGGCAAACTCGGCATCAATACTGTATGCTACAACTTCATGCCGGTAATAGACTGGATACGTACCGATTTGAACCGAACGCTTCCCGACGGCACATCAACACTGTTTTTTGATAAAATCCGGTTCGGCTATTTCGATTTGAAAATCCTGAAACGAAAAAATGGCGAAAAGGATTTTACAGCCGAAGAACTTCAAAAAATTGAAGAACTGGACAGAACCATCACGCAAGAAGAAAAAGACCAGCTGATTTACACCATTATAATTAAGACTCAGGGATTTATCAACCGGAATATAGTCGGTGAAAATCAAAATCCGGTAGATGCCTTTAATTCCCTTCTGAATTTATATCAGGGAATCGACAAAAACCAGCTTCGCGAAAATCTGCTCTATTTTCTGAAAAAAGTGATTCCTACAGCAGAGGAGTATGGCGTAAAGTTGTGTATTCATCCTGACGATCCACCTTTCGGAGCATTCGGTCTGCCCCGCATAGTGAGCAATGAAGATGACATTGAGTGGATTCTTTCGGCAGTGAACAGCCCTGTCAATGGTCTGACTTTTTGTGCCGGATCGCTGAGCGCCGGCATCCACAACGATGTTGCGCGGCTGGCTTCCAGATTCGTGAAACGAGTTCACTTTGCTCATTTGCGAAGCACCGAAGTGCTCGATAACGGCGATTTTCTGGAAGCATCGCACCTGGAAGGACGGGGAAATCTAATCGAAATAATTCGTATCTTTGAAAAAGAAAATCCGGCATTGCCCATGCGGGTGGACCATGGAAAACTGATGCTGGACGACGGAGATAAAAATTACAATCCCGGCTATTCATTTCATGGAAGAATGTTTGCCCTGGCACAGGTTGAAGGCATGATGGCCGTAGTAAGAAACGAATTAAACGCAGGAATTTATTAAACAAAAAACGCATTTGATAATGAATAAATTATTCAGCATTGAAGAAAAAGTAGTGGTTATTACCGGAGGAACAGGCATTCTGGGCGGAACCATAGCTGCCTATCTGGCCGAAGAAGGCGCTCACGTAGTGATTCTGGGCAGGCGGAAAGAAGCCGGCGACAAACTGGTGAGTGAAATCGGGCAAAAGGGATTCGAAGCCATTTTCCTTGAAACAGATGTGATGAACAAAAATGCACTGATAGATAACCGAACCGAAATTCTGAAACGCTACGGGCGCGTGGATGCATTGCTCAACGCTGCAGGAGGCAATATGCCGGGTGCAACCATACCTCCGACGGGAACTTTTTTCGATTTGAACATCGACGATTTTGAAAAAGTGCTTCGTCTGAATCTGACCGGAACGGTATTACCAACTCAGGTTTTTCTGGAGCCGATGGTAGCACAGATGAAAGGAAGCATTGTGAATTTCTCATCCATGGCTGCTTTCAGACCCATGACCCGCGTAGCCGGATATGCTGCAGCCAAAGCCGGAATCTCAAACTTCACCCAATACATGGCTCACGAAGTGGCACTGAAGTTTGGTGAAGGAATTCGGGTAAATGCCATTGCTCCCGGATTTTTCATTACCGAGCAAAACCGCAATCTCCTCACAAATCCCGATGGCACCTACACCGAAAGAGGCAACGACGTAATCAGACAAACTCCCTTCAGACGATTCGGTAAACCTGAAGAACTCTGCGGAACTGCACAGTATTTAATCAGCGACGCTTCATCGTTCGTTACCGGAACGGTGGCAGTGGTCGATGGCGGATTCAATACGTTTGCCATGTAATTTTTTTCAAAAAAAAACTCCAAATAATGACAACCGGCTCCACTTCAATTGACCTTACAAACGAACAAAAAGAACTCCGGCTGCAATACGAAAGACTGAAAATTGAGTTTTCAGAACTATTTGCGTTGAAGAACGAAATGCTGTCACACGAAGCACCGTTACTCACATCGTTGTACCTTGAACTGATTGGAAGAAAACTGTACGAGGTGTATTGCCTGAGCGTGGAACTATCGAAACTCAAGCAGCGCATGACTCTGCTGCAGGCTTATGTCAACAGGAACCAAATACCCGAAATTACTGTAGTTGACAAAAAAATTGAAACTCAGTTTGCCGAATATCAGAAAAAAATTGAGGATGAGGCTCAAAGACTGGCAGCAGCTAAGGAATATCTCAAAGGTTCATTCCTGAGTGCTGAAGAAACGAAGGAACTGAAAGGTATTTATTACACCATCGTAAAAAGACTGCATCCCGACATCAATCCCGACCTGACAGAAGATCAGAAAGAACTGTTCGTAAAAGCTCAGGCAGCATACGACTTGCTCGACATTAATACGTTACAGATCATATTGATATCACTCGACATCGGGAAAAAGGAAGATTCCGAAGAGTACAATCTGGCCGAAAAAGTGAAAAAACTGGCTGAAAATGTATCTGTTCTGACGAATCAAATCGATGCGCTAAACCGCGAATTCCCGTACGTGCTGCGCGAAAAACTAAGTGACGAGGCATGGATAAAAGCAGAACAGGAAGATGCCGACAAACAACTGGAAACATATAAAACTGAAATAGAAAAGTACAAACAATACGTAATCCTGCTCGAAGAATGGAAACCGGCATAACCAAACTTTCACCCGAACTACTGGCTTTGATTGGCACCGGCGGAGTAAATGCGCTGGCACCTTTCACGCGCGAAATCTTCCTGCTGGATATAGTGGTGGCAGGAACTTCGTATTGTAAAAAAATAGATGAGCTTAAAGATGAACTGCCTCCTGAAACAGTGCTTAAAATGATTCGCGATCCCGAAAACCTGCACGACGAACTGGCTATCGGTATTTATTTCAAAGATATCCGAATTGGATGGGTGCCAAGGGAACTGAACGAAGTGATTTCGCGATTGATGGATGCCGGAAAAGCTTTTTTCTGCCGCATTACCAAAACCAGATTGATAAACAGCTGGCTGAAAATAAACGCCAAAATATATATGGTTGAATAGCTTTTTTTAAAAAAAATTAAGAATTTACAGTTGGATTATTTTGGTATTAACTACTCAAATCTATCTTTCAGAAACGGATAATTTTCAATTAGTCCGTTTTTTTTCTTTTCCACTGATAAAATAAACTGCTGATATTCAATTGTATCCGCATGAAGGGGGCGATGATTGAGGTCTGCCCTGAGCTGTTCCAGTTCTTTCTTCAGTTTCCGGGTGTTCTCCGAAAAATAAAGATCCGAAAACCGCTGCCAGATATAATCCACCGCCTGAGCCGATGGATGAAGCATATCGGTGTCATAAAACCGGTAATCGCGCAGCTCGTCCATCACAATTTCGAAAGCAGGAAAATAACCGGTAAACGAAAACTTTTTCACCAGTTCATCTATAGCCAGATGAAGCGTACTTTTGCTTACGGTATTCACATGGGCGCCGTCTTTCCAGTGACGAACGGGGCTTACCGTGAAAATTACCTGCAAATCAGGGATCTGCTCACGCAGCTGCAGCATAACTTCCGATAGTTCACCTACAATCTCTTCCACGTTCAGCCTGCGGCGGTTGAACCGGGCAGATGGTAGTTTATGACAGTTTGCAACCACCTTTCCGGTTTCCGAATCCTCGTAAATCCAGGCTGTTCCGAGTGTTATCATCATTACCTTTGTTTGACTCAGGAAATCGCGGGCGGCAATCAGGCGGCTGTTGATTTTCTGCAAAGTTTCTTCAGACGAAGTGGCCGAGAAAATACTGCTGTGAGCAAAACTGTTCCACAAAGAGCCCAGGTGAAATAAATCATCGTCACCAAACAGCTTATCGCTCACCAAATAACGTATTGAGTTGCTCACCGAAAATGGATTGTACAACACACCAAACGGATTGATAAACGACAAAAAATAATCATCCTGCAGTTTTTTGCCAATATTTTCGGCAAAACACGATCCAAGCGTAAAAATCCGGTCGTGATACGTGATTTCAAAAGCAGGAAGCGGAATACCGACGGGAGTGGAAAACGCGCCGTATCCGCCATTTGCGGGTGATATGGATGATTGATTCATATTTTTTCGTATCGACAAATTACTATCCGTTTTTTATAAGTCCGCGTTTAAAAATACCGGTTCATCCCATGTGTTGTTCTAAAATCATACCCACTCCACCTGATACGGCAAACAACATGGTACCTGCTGCAATCACTTTCATGTGTTTGTCCAGGCTTTTGCCATCGTTTTTCAGCACATAATTTAAATGGTGGACAAATACCGGTAATGAAATCAGATACAAATAACCAAATATTCCCTTTTTTTCAATAAAGCAATAAGATGTCATCAGAATGAAAGCCAGTACGATGATTATAAGATGATAAGTTTTCGCAGCATTCAAACCCATGCGTACAGCGAGGGTTTTTTTCTGAAAATTTTTATCGTTATCAATATCGCGCATGTTGTTTTGGTTGAGCATGGCGGTGGAAAGAAATCCGATGGATGAAGCCGGCAGTAATACTTCGGGCGAAAAAGTTCCGGCCAGCAGAAAATACATTCCCAAAACACTCACCAATCCGAAGAAAATAAAAACGAATACATCGCCCAACCCAACATAGCCGTAGGCTTTGACACCGAACGTGTATTTGACGGCTGCAACGATGGCCAAAGCACCGGTGAATAGCATCAAAAGACTGTAAAATGAAGTAAGTGAATGGAATGAAACTACTACGAGCATCAAGCCGGAAAACATGGCTATGGCTACAAACACTGCAAGCATCCCTTTTAGGTTTTGCGGAGTCAGTTTGCCGCTTTGTACACTCCGGATGGGTCCCAGCCGGTTTTCGTTATCGGTTCCTTTCTGCAAATCGCCGAGTTCGTTGGCAACATTTGATATAATCTGGAGCGAAAGTGCGGTAAGCAAACCCCAAACAAATGTTGCGGTACTCCAGTGGCTATCTGAGGCAGCTATCATTGCTCCCATGATGATACCGGCAACAGAAAGTGGCAACGTTCGCAACCTGGCACTTTGGACATAATATTGTAATTTTTTCACCTGTAAAAATACTGTTTTTTCGAATTGCAAAGTTAAGAAAAACGGGGAACATAACCACTAAAAAAAAACAGAGACGTCATCTGAAAAATGACATCTCCGCCTGTAAATCCGGACTTACTTAATCCGTATTTCTTATTGAGCCTTAACTACAACTTTTTTTTGCTTTCGCAGCAAGCAGATTTTTCCTGTGCTGTCAGATTTGTTTTGTCTTTGCATTCCGTAGTGGCTTTGTCTTTGCATTCGGTAGCGGCTTTGTCTTTGCATTCGCCTGCAACTTTATCTTTGCATTCGGTTGCAGCTTTGTCCTTGCATTCGGTAGCAGCTTTGTCTTTGCATTCGGCTTTTTTGGCCTGATCACAGCATTCTTTTTTCACCGGTTCTGATTTTACGGTTTTTTTGGCAGGTACTGCAGCGGTCATTACTGATACTGAGAGAAATACGGCAACAATTGCCATCATGATGTTGTTAGTTTTCATTTTGATTCTATTTTTTAAGTGATTGTAATTTATTTTATCCGACAAAGATATTTTATTTTTCATATAATCATAACTGTTATATCAATTATTTTGATAATTACAGATGATTTATTGTTTGTTTACATTTTTTTCGTTTTGATTATTCTGAACTGCTTCAGCTGTATAGCCGAGATTTTCAAATGCTTCAATCAGTTTTTCTTCGCTGGTTTTACGTGTATCAAATGTGAGTGTCACCAGTTTCATTTCTAAATCCACTTTTATATCTTTCATTCCCTTTTCCCAGGCAATGTTTTTTTCGATGGTTCGTTGGCAGTTTTGGCAAGTCATGGAGACTTCAAAAGTGACTGTTTTGGTGTTTTCGTTTTTTTTACTCTGAGCTTCGGCTGCTAATGATATCATTATCAACGCAATGACAGCTACAATCCATATTTTTGTCTTCATATTATTTATTTTTATTGTTTTATTTGAATGTTGCAAATTGACTATTTTTTGGTCAGAGCCCATCGCAGGCCCGCATAAAAAGTCCGGCCGTGCATGGGCCCCCAAACCATGGATGCATCAAAATTGTCCCCAAAAGGATTTTGAACGTCGATAATCGGATGATGCTGCATAAAATTGGTAATATTTTCAGCGCCCGCATACACCGACCATGTTCTGAAATTCCGGGTAACCTGAGCATTCATAATGTTAAAGGGCTTAAATTCATTTTCCCAAAGCGGATTTGAGGCATCCGGATCGGGCATGCGGCCACCGCCGTTGAATTGAGCCGTGTAGTCAAACTGCCATTTTTTCAGCGGTGTTTCGTACGTGAATGTAATCAGGCTTTTCGAACGGTTATTCAGCGGTTTTTCGCGAAGCCGGCCCATCACAGTCACTTTTACATCGTTGATACGATGAGCCAGTGTGGCTGTAAATCCCCTGAACACTTCCAGGTTGGCTTCAAACTGCAGACTGCTCGAGTAGGATTTACCGTTGAGATTGTAAAAACCTGCTGCATGCGGATTGGAATCCATATCAACGACTACCTGATTGATAAAGTTTGTGTAAAACCATTCACCCATCAGTGCGAGTTCTTTTCCGCCCCATACCGGAATGAAAACATGGGCTGTAGCTCCAAAATTCCAGGCTTCTTCCTGTTTCAGGTTTTCGCCGATGTTGATTACCCGGTTACTTGCCAGCAAAAAGTTGTTCTCGGCAAGTATATTGGGTGTCCGGTACCCTTTTCCGGCAGAAACTCTCAGGTGAGCGCGGTCTTTGATGTTGTAGCGCACATGAAAACGCGGGGTAACGAACGTACCGTAGAGCGTATTGTAATCAGCCCTTAATCCGGCCATGGCCGTGAGATCTTTGTAAGTAACTGTGTATTCGGCAAAAGCTCCCGGAACATATTCCGTCCGTGTGAAATTCTGCGTATTCCCCAGCGTCAGTATTTCATCGTAGGTATCCATGTTGAAACTCGTTCCGGCAGAAAATTTATGATGCTCACCCATTTCACGGTCGTAAATTACATTCAGATAAAGGTTATTTTGGCGGCCATCGTATTTTTTGGCTCCATATACAGCATCCTGATTGTGAATGGTTCCGTTAAGAATTATTCCAAGACTGGATAGGTTGTGCTCATGATTGTGCTCGTGTTCTTGGTCGTGCTGATGTCCTTCTTCTTCATGTTCATCACCGCCAAACAGAAAACCATTTTTCACAAACAGTTCGTATCGCTCGGTGTTGATTCCTATTTTGTATGAGTTATCGGTTTTCCCTCCGGTTCTGTTTTCAGAAAGTCCCCGCACAAATGCCTGCAGAATGTAATTGTCTTTCTGGTAAAACCACCGGTTTGCCAGGTTGTACTGACGAATCCGGGGTAAATCCCGGTATCCGTCTCCGTTGTCGTCGGGTGTCATGTAGTCATCAGAAGCATGCAGCATCACCGATGTTGCCAGCGAGTCACTGAGTTTGACAGCCGCATCGGCGTTAAACTCCGTTCTGCCAACACTGTTCGTAAATATGTTCAGAGAGACCCTGTCGCTGTTCTGAGGTTTTTTATATTCTACGTTGATTTGGCCGGCTATGGCTTCATATCCGGTTTTGACCGATGCGGTTCCCTTGGAAATCTGGATACTTTCCATCCACGGACCGGGAATGTAACCCATACCGTAAGCCGACGAAAGACCGCGAAGGTTGGGGATGTTCTCGGTGAGCATTTGAACGTAGCTGCCCGACAGCCCGAGCAATTTAATCTGTTTGGCACCCGTTGCCGCATCGCTGTAGGATACATCTACCGAAGGATTAGTGGTGAAACTCTCCGAAAGGTTGCAACATGCAGCTTTTCTGAGTTCGTTGGTATTGAGAGTTTCCATGTTTTGTACGGCCAGTCGGTTAACATATTTCCCTGATCTGCGCTGCGTTACAGTCAGTTCAGCAAGTTCTGTGTGGTCGTCGAGGATAACATTTACCTGATCAATGTTGTTTTTACCAGCCACATTTACCGTATCGGAAGCAAAGCCAATGCTGCTGAATATCAGCGTATTGGCATCATTGGGTTGTGAAATTATAAAATGTCCGCTTTCGTCGGATAGTGTGCCCACGTCAGTTCCGAGCCAGTGTATGTGTGCTCCGGGAATACCCTGACCTGCATTGTCCTTTATAATACCATGTACCTGGGCAAAGGAAACACTGGAAAAGGAAACTAAAAAAAGTAATATTAGTTGTTTTTTCATTTGTATATTTGAATATTTTTAAAAAATAAAGAATAGTGATTCAGACATCTATGTATCTGAAAATCAAACGATTTATTTTATAAAATAATCAAATAATGAGCACGGAAATTTTGGAAAGAATGTATCTTCCCGCCTGTGGAAAAGAAATATTGGGTGGTGTGTGATGGCTAACCGGATCTGACGTGAAAGAGGAATACGAAGTCACATCTATTTGATAATCAGCTAATTGCGAATAAATAAGAGAATAATTGAGAGCCTCTGATTCTGAAGATTGCACTGAAGGAACATCGACAGTGAGACGATCAATATCGCATCCCTTGTTCATTTCATTCACACATGATTTTGGAGCGGGTACGGTTTGGCTATAGCCCGAACCACAGCAGGAGTGATGATGTTGGTCGTGTACGATTTCACACGACATTTCTTCAACCTTCCATATTCCGGTATTCCGGCAATCATCACAGCAGTAACGAATGAGGTTATAGCCTGTTCCGGCAAACATGAAAATTGCAGAAAAAAACAAACTTAAAATGATATGTATTGCCTTTGTTTTCATAAGCGACTGCAAATATAATTCAAACGTGATTCAATTCAAACCTATTCTCCAATTATTTAGGATTATTTTAAATAATATTTTAAAAAATGATGTATAAATTATTGGGACTAAAATCACAATTTGTCAGATAATATTGAACCAATTGAAAGGAATTATTAGTAAATTTGCAGAAATTTTTAAAAAAATGTACAATTGATTATGAGAAGGTTTGTTGTTTACTTAATATCAACCGTTTTCATTGCCGGAGCATTCATATCCTGTCAGACTCAGGAAATGGAAACTGAAATTTTAGACTTTAGCAAAAAATTTTACCTGAGTGAAGACACTACTCTGGGTGGTTTGTCATTCCAGGCTGAAACTGAAATTCCCGTGAAATTTCATAATATGGAAGTGTTGGAGAATGTAAGAAAACAAATCATTGCCAATATTTTCGGCGAAGTTTTCAACAACTTTCCCGCTGACTCCATTCTCCCCAAATATGCCAACAATCTTTTTTTGGATTATAAAAGGAGCAATGAAACCTATCTGGCCAATAATGCAGAAATAAAGGAATCACCTTTAATACTTGAAAACGAAATTCAGATTCAGGGAGTAGCCATGTATCTGGACGACAGAATTTTATCTTACAGTTACGAGCGCTATGCCTTTATGGGAGGCCCTCACGGTAACAGCAGCCGGCTTCTTTACAACTTTGACCTCACAAATTCGCATTTAATCAAAGAAAGCGATCTGTTCATCGCCGATTACACCGAATCACTCACCCGGCTTATCAAGCAGCAGATAGTGGAAGATAACGCCGAAATGGAATCGGTAGCCGATTTGAACGATTTTCATTTTTTCGAGGATCAGATTAAGCCAAACAATAATTTTTATATTACGGCTGAAGGAATTGTATATGTGTATAATCCTTATGACATTGCACCTTACAGCACCGGTCAAACGGTGGTATTGCTTACGTTTGAAAAGCTCAGGCCTATTCTGAAACCTGAAAATCCGATTGCATACCTTTACAAAAACGAATAAGTTTGATTATGCCTTTTTATGAACTGATAAAAAACCGCAGAAGCATTCGTCAGTATATTGACAGGAAGATTGAAGAGGAGAAGATTAACCGGCTCACAGCAGCTGCACTTATGTCGCCTTCGTCAAAGAACAGCAAGCCGTGGGAGTTTATTATCGTTGAGAATCGGGACACGCTCGTTAAGCTATCCGAAAGCCGCAACCAGGGTTCACAGATGCTTGCCCGCGCACCGCTGGCCATTGTAGTTTTGGCAGATACCGCCAAAAGCGATGTGTGGCCGGAAGATGCTTCCATAGCAGCGCTTATGATTCAGCTTCAGGCTCAGGATCTTGGATTGGGAAGCTGCTGGGTGCAAATATACCAACGCTGGAAAGATGAAACGCAGAGCAGTGAAGATTTTATTCGTAAAGTTCTTGAAATTCCGGAGAAATATGCCGTATTATGTGTTATATCTATCGGATACAGCAACGAAGAGCGGCTACCTCATGAGCCCGAAAAACTTGCAAACGATAAAATTCATCGCGAAATATTTTAACTAATACTCACTTTTTAATTCATTAAATGCCATGTCAAAAGACAGTCGTTTCCCCTGGGGAATTTCATTACTCGTATTTGGAATATTTTTTCTGATCAGGCAACTCGGCATATTCTCTCCCGAAGTAGATGATTTAATTTTTGATTTGCGAAATGTGTTGCTTGTAGTTGGAGTCATTTTTTTGATTACCTACAGAAATAAAGCTATCGGGATAGTGCTGATATCCATCTGGGCTTTATTTTATCTCAAGGATTTAATCTTGTGGTCCAGAAATCTTTCCGATTTCATCTGGCTATTATTGCTCATTGCAGCCGGCGCATTACTCGTAGTGAGCGCCAAAGGCAATAAAAAAGACTCCACTGACATTGTAAAAAAAGACGAAAATCACACAGAAAATATTGAAAACTAAAAAATACAGCCCGTTGAAAACAGCCATAATCTACACAACCACTTACGGTACTACCGAAAAAGTAGCAAATTATATTGCCGAAAAACTGCATTACAAGAACATTGATGTCGTTGAACTGAAACATAACACAGATTTTGATGTATCGCCTTACGATATTGTTATATTAGGTGCTTCAGTTTATCTGGGTGATATTCAGCATACTATGAGCAATTTTTGCAAAAGGAACCTGGAGGTACTGCTAACCAAAAAAATCGGATTGTTCATTTGCGGCATCGAGCCCGAGCTCGTGAGGCAGGATACCGAACTGGAAATGGCGTTTCCGCTAAATCTTTACAATTATGCGCTGGCTACAGCATTCGTGGGTGGCGAGATTAACCTGGAAGCATTGAACGCATCTCAAAAATTCATCACCACATCATTGCTCGGAATCAAGGAATCTGCCTCATTTATCCAATACGATCTGATTGATATTTTCATTAATCAACTGCAAATAGCAAGTGAATGAGTTCATACCTGAAACTGATACGATGGGAAAATCTGCTGTTTATCTTCCTGATTCAGTGGTTGATGCAACATGCTATAATATACCCGTTGCTTCAGACCTTCGGTTTTGAAACAGGACAGCATCAGACTTTCTACTTACTGCTTATAGCTGCTACCGTTTTGATTTCGGCAGGCGGCTACGTTATCAACGATTATTTCGACGTAAAAATAGACCGAATCAACAAACCTGCAAAAGTGATTGTAGGTGAATCCGTTTCACTCCGGTCAGCGATGGTGCTGTATCAACTTCTTACCATACTTGGCACACTAACAGGCATAATACTGGCTTTTCTGTCCAAAAGTTTTACACTCGGATTTATTTTTATCCTCACACCGGGGCTGCTCTGGTTTTATTCCGCAAGTTACAAACGGCAGTTTATGATTGGAAATCTGATTGTCAGCCTTACGGCCTCACTTTCCATTCTGATAGTGGGAATTCTTGCGGTTGCCCTTCTCAAAACACAATACAGCAGCGAACTTCTCAGTCAAACACCAGTACCTTCACAAATTTACGGCTGGACAGGTGGTTTCGCAGGTTTTGCATTTCTGCTTACCTGGATCAGAGAAATAATTAAAGACCTGGAAGATGCAGAGGGCGACCGCGAAATGGAGTGCCGAACCATGCCAATAAAATGGGGCGAAACCCATACAAAACGGTTTCTGTATGCATTAATCACGTTTACAATCGCTTCACTGTTTTTCATTTGCTTTCGTTACATCCATTTTGAAGGCACCCTCACCCTGCGTTACCTTATTTTCGGAATCGTCATACCGCTCACAGTCCTTGCTTTTCTTATTTTCAAAGCCAGGAGAAAAGAAGATTTCAGGCAAGCCTCTACACTATCCAAAATCATCATGCTGACAGGTGTTTTTTACAGTCTGATTTTCTACTATCTTCAGGCTAAAGAATTCGGCATCAGCCTGTTCGGACTTTTTCTTATAAAATAATTATGCTTACACACCTGAAAAAATACGACATAATTCTTGGCTCTGCATCGCCCAGACGTAAAGAACTGCTAAAAGGTCTGGACATCGAATTCCGGATTATGTCCAATGACGTGGACGAAAATTACCCGGCCGACCTGATTGGAGTACAAATTCCCGAATATCTGGCTCAGAAAAAAGCCGACACCTATACACTAAAAGAAAACACACTGTTGATTACAGCCGACACCATCGTTTGGCTCGATGGTGTGGTGTATGGTAAACCTACCGACCGGAATGATGCACGTGAAATGCTGAAAATGCTTTCGGGAAAAATGCACCAGGTCATTACCGGCGTTTGCATCAAAACGGCAGGAAAAAGCACGGTTTTTCACGCATTGACAGATGTATATTTTGCTCCGTTTTCTGACGAAGAAATTGAGTATTATTTGAATCATTACGCCCCCTACGACAAAGCCGGCTCCTATGGCGTGCAGGAGTGGATAGGTTATATCGGCGTTGAGCGTATTGAAGGCTCGTACTTTAACGTCATGGGACTTCCGGTGCAACGGTTATATTACGAACTGAAAAACTGGTAAATAAAATTTTGAGTTTCGGATTTCGGATTCTGAGTTTTGTATTCAATGATAAATAAACATTCAAAAGTCTTCGACGTTTTGAAGTTTGTCAACATCGTATGTTCTGTGTTCCAAGCTCCATATTCCAAGTACTATGTTCTGTATTTGTTCCTGGTTGTTATTGTTGATTTTTAAAAATGCTTTTTCATGAAAATTGATGTTTGCTTTTCACCCAAACTTTTTCCGTTTTATGCCCTCGATGACCAGATAATAGTCATAACAGATATTTTCAGGGCTACCACCAGTATATGCACTGCGTTCCACAACGGAGCAAAAGGCATGAAGACCGTTTCATCCATTGAAGAAGCCATGCAGTTGAAAGAAAAGGGTTATCCGGTTGCAGCCGAGAGAAACGTAAAGAAATGTGATTTTGCTGACTTCGGAAATTCTCCCTTTGATTTCACGCCCGAAAAAGTCAGCGGAAAAGATATCGTTTTTACAACCACCAATGGTACAAGAGCTGTAGAAATGGCTCTCGGTGCGGATGAAATACTGATTGGTGCTTTTTCGAACATTTCGGTACTGTCAGAATATTGTTCATCAAAAGTTAAGAACTTACTGATACTTTGCTCCGGATGGAATAACCGGTTTTGCCTGGAAGACACCCTTTTTGCCGGAGCACTTGCAGAAAAATTACTCCAGAATAAATCTTCCGATAGTAAATCTGATGCAACACTTGCCGCTCTCGAACTTTGGAAAATTGCAAAAACGGACATAAAATCGTATATTTGCAATACCGAACACTACGACAGGCTGAAAATGAACGGACTGGAAAACTCGGTTGAATATTGCCTGACAGCTGATACAGCACCTGTTTTACCCTTTTACGACAAATCCGAAAGAAAATTTGTAATAGAATAAAATCATTTTTCTAAAAAAAAACACCAGAATGAAAATCAACTTATTACTGTTAGCAGGAATGATGCTGATGGGAATTTCCTGCAAAAAAGCACCCAATTCTGCAAAAGAAGAACCGGTCACTCCGGTATTTATAAAAGGAGCAGATATCGGCTGGCTGCCGCAAATGGAAGCCACAGGATACAAATTTTATAACAAGGTCGGAAACGAAGAAGATTGCCTGAAAATCCTGAAAAGCTACGGAATCAATGCCGTACGCCTCCGCACGTGGGTTGACCCTTCGGACAATCCTCAAAGCGGACATTGCAGCCGCGACGAAACCGTGGCGATGGCCGTGAGGGCAAAAAAAGAAGGCATGCAGGTGATGATTAATTTCCATTACAGCGACAGTTGGGCAGATCCGGCAAAACAGGTGAAACCCAAAGCCTGGGTAAATCTCAGTTTTATTGAACTAAAAAAAGCACTCTACGATTACACTTTCGATGTGATGACTGCCCTAAAAAATGCAGGAATACAGCCGGAATGGGTACAGGTTGGAAATGAGATTACTCCGGGACTTCTGTTGCCCGAAGGCAATGCTGACACCAACTTTTCGCAGTTGGTTGAGCTGCTCAATCAGGGTTACGATGCCGTAAAAGCCGTAAGCCCCAATTCGAAAGTGATACTACATGTGGATCAGGGAAACAATAACAAACGATTCCGGTGGTGGTTTGACAACGCTGAAAAACACAAAGCCCGGTACGACATCATCGGCATGTCGTACTACCCCTACTGGCTCGAAGGAAGCCCGGATTACACACTATCCATCGATTCGCTCGGCAGAAATCTGAATGACATGGTGAGCCGCTACGGAAAAGAAGTGATGGTGGTAGAAGTAGGTGGCGAAGACGGGCAGGACAGCCGGCTCACGGCAGAGCAAAACGCAACAAAAATCCGGAACACACATGATCTGGTGGCTGCCACCATCCAGAAAGTGCGTGAAATACCCGATAACAAAGGACTTGGAGTATTTTACTGGGAGCCGCAGGGAGCACGCAGCTGGAGCCGTTACGCACTGAGCGCGTGGGGTAACGACGGCAGACCAACCGAAATTATGGATGCATTTTCAAAATAAAATTTTCGAAAAATATTGAACAAATGAGTCCTTACGGTTGTTTTAAGGGCAATAATTTTCATTTTAAGAAATAAATTAAAAAACAAATAATAAATAAAAGGAGAACAAAACTATGCTTAATCCAAAAATTGCAAAAATGCTCAACGAACAGGTAAACAAAGAGTTACATTCGTCATACCTGTATCTCGACATGGCAAATTATTACTATGACAACAATCTGAACGGTTTTGGAAACTGGTTCGATGTACAAACTGAAGAAGAAAAAGCTCACGGTTTGCTTTTCATTCAGTATCTGAGAAATAATGGTGAAAAAATCACACTGGAAGCGATCGATGCACCAAAATTCGATTTCAAAAACTTCAAGGAACCACTTGATGCCGCTCTGCAGCATGAATATTACATTACAAGCTCCATCAACGACATCTATGCCGAAGCTTATGCCCTCAAGGACTTCCGCACCATGCAATTCCTCGACTGGTTTGTAAAAGAACAGGGCGAAGAAGAACAAAATACGGAAGAATTGTGCAAACGATTCGATTTATTTGGCACCGATGCCAAAGGTTTGTATCTGCTGGACAACGAATTAGCCAGCCGCACTTTCACAGCCCCATCACTGGTGCTGTAATCGAACTTTATAAAAAAGAACAAAATCACATCAAGTCCTGGTCAACTGATCAGGGCTTTTTTTACAGAAAAAAAATTTATGAGCCAAACAAAAAACACTCCCGTTATGCCTGCTGTCTTTGCTGGACATGGCAGCCCGATGAATGCCATCGAAAGTAACCAATTTACAGAAAACTGGAAGAAACTCGGTGAAACGATTCCGCGCCCAAAATTAATATTCTGTATATCTGCACACTGGGAAACAAAAGGTACATTTCTCACCTCCATGCCGCACCCTAAAACCATTCATGACTTCTATGGTTTCCCGCAGGAATTGTTTAGGGTTGAATATCCGGCGCCCGGTAATCCCGGCTATGCAGAGCAAATAGCCCTGAAGTATCCCGAACTGCAGATTGGCCTTGATAAGGAGAACTGGGGTTTCGACCACGGCAGCTGGTCGGTCGTCAGACACATCTATCCCAACGCCGATATACCGATGTTACAGCTTAGCCTGAATAGAAACCTGTCATTCGCAGAGCACTACGAGCTGGCCAAAAAGCTGAGTTATTTGCGCAGCGAAGGAGTACTGATCATTGGCAGCGGAAATATTGTACACAACCTGCGGGCAGTGGACTGGCACAATCCAAACAGTGGATACGACTGGGCTGAAGAAGTAGACAGCAACGTCAGGCAGTGGATTGCAGAGAGGAATCACGATGAGCTGATCAACATCACACAACGCGGAGGAATATACCGCATGGCCATCCCTACTGCCGAGCACTACCTTCCGCTTCTCTACGTTCTGGCTATGCAGCATAAAGACGATCAGTTGAGTTTCTTCAACGACGAGCTCACCCTGGGTTCGATATCCATGACCGGTGTGATTTTAAAATAATTGAAAAATCAGGAAAAATTAAACACTTACAGCGTCTCTTTGTCATAAAAGCTGTACATTTGTATCTAAAATTTATAATACCGATTTCCAATGAAAAATTTTTCAGCCTTTTCCAAATCACTGGCAGCAATTACGGCTTTTTCAGTGTTATTAACTAGTTGTGTAAGTTCTACCATGATTGAAACCATTCCCAACGGAGCATCGCTCTACCTGAATGGCGAAAGTGTGGGCAAAACTCCATACCTGCATCGAGACACAAAAATTGTTGGCTCTTCAACCGATGTCCGTATCGAAATGGAAGGGTACAAATCATTCCGAACCACTCTCCAACGCAACGAAGAAGCAGATGCCGGAGCCATTGTGGCCGGAGTATTTACACTGATTCCTTTCCTGTGGACCATGAAATACAAGCCGGCTCACACCTATGAGCTCACTCCACTCTATTTTGAACCAAAAACGCATCAGACACCTTCACATATCAGCCCACAATCACCTCAGCAACAAGGAATTGTAAAATCAAAAGCTGAAAGGCTGGAAGAATTGAAAAAACTGTACGAAGAACAATTGATAACTAAAGAAGATTACGAAAAGCAGAAACAAAAAATTCTGGAAGATATATAACATTGCTTCAGGAAAAACCTCTCTATAAAAACGGGAGGTTTTTTTTGTGACAGCAGATAAAAAAAAAGCGAAATTTTAATACATGCAAAATACATCCGGACTATTATCGTCGCACTGATATTCAATATTCTCCTTCTGTAGATTTTAAGCTTGTTTGTGTTTCAAATAAACGTAAAAAATAAACAAACGGATTTTTCTTTTATCACAAGGAGTTAGAGTAATGCTAACGTCTTTTTGTTTGTTGTGTACTGAACATATTTAACAAATCATTGTTACATTTTTTAGAAATAAACAAATCTATAAAAAATACAGATACTATGGTTTTCGACATTGACATGATTCGCAAAGTTTACTCGGAACTTCCCGGTAAAATTAATGATGCTAAAGAAAAATTAGGTCGTCCGCTGACCCTGACCGAAAAGATTTTATTCTCACACCTCTCTCCGGGTGTTCCGGTGAATGACTACAAACGCGCTGAAGACTACGTGGATTTTGCACCGGACCGCGTAGCCATGCAGGATGCCACGGCACAGATGGCGTTGCTGCAACTGATGAACTCCGGACGAAAAAACGTGGCAGTACCTTCGACTGTACATTGCGACCACCTGATACAAGCCTATAAAAACGCCGAAACCGATCTGAATACAGCCAACATAAGCAATCGGGAAGTGTACGATTTTCTGAAAGATGTATCCAATAAATTCGGCATCGGATTTTGGAAACCCGGAGCCGGAATCATCCATCAGGTAGTACTCGAAAATTATGCATTCCCGGGTGGAATGATGGTTGGAACCGATTCTCATACCCCCAACGCAGGCGGGCTCGGAATGGTTGCCATCGGCGTGGGAGGCGCTGATGCCGTTGACGTGATGGCCGCACTGCCCTGGGAGCTCAAAATGCCTAAAATCATCGGAGTGAAACTCACCGGAAAACTCTCGGGATGGGCATCACCAAAAGATGTGATACTGAAACTTGCGGGTATCCTTACCGTAAAGGGCGGTACGAATGCTATCATTGAGTATTTTGGCGAGGGTACAGCAACGCTGTCGGCTACCGGAAAAGGTACAATATGCAACATGGGTGCTGAAGTGGGCGCTACCACCTCCATTTTCCCGTTTGATGAAAAATCGGCCGCATACCTGGAAGGCACCGGAAGAAAAGAAGTGGCAGAGCAAGCCCGAAAAATCATCGAATACCTGCAGCCCGACCCTGAAACCGGAGCAAATCCGGAAAAATATTACGACCGGGTAATTGAAATCAATCTCACGGAACTGGAACCACACATCAACGGTCCGTTCACTCCCGACGCTGCTTATACTCTCACTGATTTTGCCAAAGTAGTGAAAGAAAAAGGTTATCCGCAGCAAATGGAGGTAGGTTTGATAGGTTCCTGCACCAACTCATCGTACGAAGACCTGACACGCGCTGCTCACATAGTAAAAAATGCCCGCAAGGACGGACTGGAAGTGAAAGCGCAGTTTATTATCAATCCCGGTTCGGAGCAGGTGCGCTATACGGCCGAACGCGACGGAATTCTTACGGAATTTGAAGATGCCGGCGCCGTAATCATGGCAAACGCCTGCGGACCCTGTATCGGCCAGTGGAAACGCGACGACGATGTGAAAGACCGTCCGAATTCCATTATCACTTCGTTCAACCGAAACTTTGCCAAACGAAATGACGGTAATCCGAACACCCATGCATTTGTTGCTTCGCCCGAAGTGGTAGCTGCTCTGACCATTGCCGGCGATCTGACTTTTAACCCACTCACAGATACCCTTACCAACAACCTGGGCAAACAGGTGAAACTGGCCGAACCTCAGGGTTATGAAATGCCGCCGAAAGGATATGCCGTAGAAGATGCCGGCTATCAGGCACCGTTGGAAGATGGCAGTGGTATTGAAGTGAATATCGATCCTGCTTCCGGTCGTTTACAAAAACTGGAGCCTTTCGGAGCCTGGAACGGGAAAGATTATGAAACACTTCCATTGCTCATCAAAGTGCAGGGGAAATGTACCACCGACCACATTTCCATGGCAGGACCATGGCTTCGATTCCGAGGTCACCTGGATAATATCTCGGACAATATGCTCATCGGTGCAGTGAATACTTTCAACGAAAAGACAAATTCGGCACTTCACCCGGCATCCGGACAATACATGGCTGTACCTGCTCTGGCTCGCACTTACAAAGCAGAAGGCATTGGATCGGTGGTAGTGGCCGAGGAAAACTACGGAGAAGGAAGCAGCCGCGAGCATGCTGCTATGGAGCCTCGCCATCTCAACGTGAAAGCCATTCTGGTTAAATCTTTTGCCCGCATTCACGAAACGAATCTGAAGAAACAGGGAATGCTGGCACTTACCTTTGTAGATAAAAATGACTACCTTAAAGTGCGCGAAGATGATAAAATAAGCATTACCGGCTTGACGGAATTTGCTCCGGGTAAAAATCTGAAAGTAGTGCTTCATCATTCGGACGGTACAACTGAAAGTTTTGAAGCAGCACATACTTATAACGAACAGCAAATCGGGTGGTTCAAAGCAGGAAGCGCATTGAATTCGATGAAGAAATAAAAGCAAATTGAATCATTATGAAAATTAAAATCCCAAAAATTTACGATAACTTTTGGGATTTATTATTTTTTCCTGTTTTCAGCTTTGCAACACCCTAAAAATTCTCATTAACTATTTCCATCAATTCTTGCTGTTTCTCATCCATTTTCAACAGCATTGATTTCGAGTGTTTGCTTTGCGGCAATGTGTATTCAATTTGATACATATTATGTGTCAGTTCGGCAGCTTGTTTTAGCGAGATTGAACTTTTATTGTTATAAAGCACTCTTTCAAGCTCCTTGTACACGCAATATGCTGTAAATGCAATGCAGATATGGGCTTCAATTCGATGTTGCTTGCGATGATAAACAGGTCGGATACGTAAGTCCGTTTTCGACATTCTGAACGCCTTTTCAATCTGCCAAAGCTCTTTGTAATTGTCGAAAACGGCTTGATTGTCTAATTTTGTATTTGTCAGATAACCTTTTAATCCATCCCAGCAACTGTCCTTTTCAAACTTTTCCGTATCAATGCTTATTATTACCTCGCCTTCCATTTTCAAGTATTTGTTATAACCTCGGTTGTTGATATTGGCTTTGGTCAGTCTGCCTGAAGTGACTTTCTTCTCTAATCTTTTAAGTCCTCGTTCGCGGTTATAACGGTCTTTTGCAGCTCGTTTGTCCGAGTATTGAACAATGAGACGTCTGCCTTTCTGTTTGTCCAGAACCATTGCCTGTCCATTGGTATAGGCTTGTGCTGTAATGGCTTTTTTGATTGCGTTCGGTTCGTTTTTTATTCTTGCTCCCAAAATATATTCGTAGCGCTTTTCTTCTAATGCTTCAATGTTTTGGTCGGACAGAAGTCCGCTATCAGCTATTACAACGGGCTTCTGTAAATCAAACTTCTTCGCTGTTTTTTCGATAAAAGGAATGAGTGTATGTCCCTCATAGGTGTTTCCTTCGTAAATGTCGTAACCTATCAAATAGCCGCCTGCTGCCACAAGCAATCCGATAAATATTTGTGGATTGCTGTGTTTCCCGTCTTTACTAAAACCTGTTTTACGTAAATCGTCTTCGTCCGATGCTTCAAAATAGAGCGTAGTCATATCGTAGAAAACAATACCGATACTGCCGCCTGAAATACGCTGTGTATGATGATAAGCAATTTGTTCTACCTGTGCTTTGAGCTTACTGTTCAACTTGTCCAAAAAACGATAAACGGCATCAATGTCAAGTGAAACACCTTGATAGCGATATAGATACTCGACGGTTTTGAGCTTGCTCAGCGGAAAAGCCAAACGGGATATAACCAAATGGCGAAACATCTCATCTGCAATACCATCAAATCCTATATGATCGTAAATCTTTCCAAAAACTAATTCCGGGCCTACCGTTCGAATACAGCTGTTGGATAGGAGCGAAAACGCTTTTTCAATCAGCTCATCTTGATCAGATAAAAACAAGGATGGCTGACGTTCAATATCCTCTATCTGCTGCCGTGCTAACTGTTTTAACCGTTCCACTTCCTGCAACGATGTGGCAGAACCAATAGTTTTCACTACTTTGTAGCGACCTCTTGACTTGCTAATTATCTGAATACTAATGCTTCCTGAACGATTTATAAGTTTTCTAATATACATATTATTTTTTTTGCAACACCCAAAAATAATATATTATATTTGATTATCAAATAGTTAGCGGGTGTTGCAAAAAAAGTGCGGAAAACAGGTGAAAATTAAAATCCCAAAAATTTACGATAACTTTTGGGATTTATTATTTTTTAATTCTCGGTGAATAAGTGAGTTTTCTTTAAAAAAACCAAACGCTGTATCCAATCAACCCGACACAGGTAACAAGAAAAATCCAAACAGGAATCATGTATTTAATTTCACCGGTGCGGTACTCCGCAAACAAAGGCGGACGGATTTTTTTTAGTAACAGGAATAAAACAACTGCCACAAAAACCCCAACCAAAGCACCTCCCAGTACATCGCCCGGATAATGCACACCCAGGTAAATGCGCGAATATGCGTTGATAAAAGCCCACAGAAAAATAAAAACAGTGAAAATCCTGTTTCGGAAAAATAAGGAAGAAAGCAGTGCCAAAGCAAAAGAATTGGCAGCATGAGAGGATACAAAACCGTAAAGCCCACTTTTATAGCCGTTGACAAGCACTACCTGACCTGCCAGAGACGGATCATGGCTCGGTCTGAGACGCGCCACCCAGTCTTTGAGAATGCCTGAAGCAATCTGATCGGCAAAAACCACACTCAGTATCAACGCCAGGATTAGCCACCACGACTCCTTTTTCCAACGCCTGTAGATGACGTAAATCATAGAAATGTACAGCGGTATCCAGGTGATTTTTTCGCTGAAAGCGAACATGATTCCGTCCCAAAAAACGGAATAATCGTTATTCAAAGCCAGCAGCCATTGTTTGTCCAGGTTATCGAGAATTTCTATCATAAGGCGTTTTTTGTAAGTTAAATGCTTGCCTGGTTTATCCCTGCCTGCGGCAGGCAGGCCGATATGTCGGGGCCTATGGCCGGTTAGAAATTAAAAATTAAAAATTAGAAATTAGAAATTAGAAATTAGAAATTAGAAAGCATGCCTTCAATTTAGAACACAGAACACAGAACACAGAATACAGAACACAGAACTCGAAACTCAAATCTATATTCTTGCAATAGCGCTTTCTTCCACCCATCCTACGGCTCCGTTTTCGAGGGTAATCTCAGTCCATCCCGACAAGGTGCTTTTAACCAACACTTTGGTTCCTTCGTGCAACTGAAAGATATCAGTGCCGCTTTTGTCGGGCGAACTTTTGGCTGTAACGGCTCCACTCATCACGATGGCTTCGTTGCGATTCAGAAACTGATCTTTCCTGATTCCCGAGAAAATAAGTGCTGTGACAAACAATCCGGCAAAAAGAAACATGCCAAAAAATCCGTACTTACGGTTTCTTCTGTTGCGCGAAAACACAAAAAAGAAAAATAGCACCAACGCGACAATAAAACAGACAAAACTGATGACAGTCCAGTGATTGGAAGTGTTTGAAGTTATAAGCGCATTAAAGAGACGTTTTACAAAGAAAGTGGGAGTGGAATTTACGTTGTCAACAATTTTACTTTCTGCAATTTTCAGGTTGTAGCGGGCATCTTCGTAATCCGGATCGAGCCGGAGCGCTCTTTCGTAATTCAGGATTGCCATCCCTATTTCGTTGGATTTGTAATAACTATTGCCCAGATTATAGTAAAGTTCAGCAGCAACTCCCTTTTTCAGTTCATTTTCATAAAGTCTGGCAGCATCAGCGTACTGACTCTTTTTGTACAGTTGATTTGCCATCTGTATGTTTTTGTTTTCAGATGAAATACTGTCTTGTGCCTGTAATGTAACAGTGATAATCAAAACAAAACAGAAAAATACATAGATACGTTTCATTTTATTTTTTCTTAAAATGTTCTTCCACTTTGCTTATGGCTTCTACAGTTTCCTGGTAGAAATTGCCCATCTCCAGCTGACCTGACCCGGGTGCGTAGCTTGCATACTCACACGTATGGAGGATGTTGGTAAAATCCTCAATCAAATCTGTTTCAATACCTTTCGCTTCCATTTTGAAACGAATATTTTCCTTGTTCAGTTCAGCAACCGGAATCGACAACTTATCGGACAAGTAAGTCCATACGGCTTTCATCACTTCATCATAGAATTGATTTTTCTTTCCTTCCGAGAGGAATTTGTGAGCAAGATTGAGTCGCTTCTGAGCCACTTTATTTGCTTTTTTGGTTTTCACAAAATCAAGATTTGCATTTTCTTTTGCCATTTTTCTTAAATAAACAAACAAAATGCCAGCCAGTATGAGCGGGATAAGAAATACCGTCCAAAAAGGCATTGTACCGAACCAGGGTCGGGATTCGGGTTTTATTTCGATTTTGCCTGTATAGATGTATCGGATATCTTTTGCTATCTGAGTGACTTCTTCCTTCCCCGTGAAGTTTTCCACCACGGTTTCTCCTCCTTCGCCTTTGGTCACATTGATTTTGTAAGGCGGTGTACGCAATGTACGATAGGTTCTGTTATTCAAATCGAAATAGGATAATTCGGCCGAAGGAATATCATATTTCCCAGATCGACGGGGAATGAACATGTATTCGATGGTTTTGGTACCCGAAACTCCTCCCGAACCGGTGCTGAAACTGTTGTCCACTTTCGGATCATAAACTTCAAATCCATCCGGGAATTTTATTTCAGGATTTTTCAGCAGTTTCATGTTACCGTTGCCGGAAATGACCACTTTAATGGTGGCAGCTTCGTTGGTTTTCAGATTGCCGGAGCTCAGTGTAGAAGTGAGATTAAAATTGCCAACGGCTCCCGAAAATGTGGCAGGTTTACCTCCGAGGGGCAATTCGTTGACCCGTACTGTTACAGCCGGTGCGGTGAGAGTCCTTTCCACGTATGTATAGGAGTCGAAGAAATCGTCGAAGATGCTGCGTACCTGCGCTTTGTTCTGGAGTCGGATGAGTGCCGTGAAACTGGCTTTTCCGATTTCAATTTCACCCGTATGCTGTGGAAATAAAACAGCCTGGTAAAGCACTACAGTGCCGTAACTCCGGCCTTTGTAAGTTTCGGCAGAAAGCTGTTTGTTTTGCGATTGCTCGATGTCCTGTTTCAGAAATCCGTTAAAATCAGGGAGTTTAGCTCCGGTAAACTGAGCCACATCCAGCAGCGTATAAAGTTTATAGGTAACGGAAATAGCTTCCTGCTCGTAGATATTTGTTTTTGAAACAATGGTGCGGACAAAAATACTTTCGCCCGTCACACGCTGCGTAGTGCCACCTGTAGCAGCGCCGCCCTGAGTTTGTTGCGTGGCGTTTTTTTCAGCGTTTTCTACCCGGATGGTCAGATCATTGGAATGGATCTTTTTCCCGTCCACTACGATGCTTGCTCCCGGAATTTTGAATGTTCCGGCCTTTGAGGGCATCAGGGTGAATGTATAGGAAAGACTGGTAGATGCAGATCGTTTGCCATTTACAATTTGAGTGTATGAACTCCTGGACTCAAAAGGTCCTGCGAGTATTTCAAAAAACTGAAAATCAGGTGCCTGAAGATCTTTGGCGGAAGAATTTACAGAGTAAATGAGCTGAAAGGGAGTGTCGATATAGGCAACATCAGGAGCAGATGCAGTAAACTCCACTTCATCCTGAGCGTTTACGTTCCATCCGGCCATCCATGCCAAGACCGATAGTATGAATAATACTCTTTTCATTTTTTTTGAATTCTTCGTTTATTTTTCTTCGCTGTAATCCGCGGATGCCAATATTTCCTGGCTGGTTTTCAGAAAAATTACCAGTCTTTATCCGTCTTTCTGACCGTACGTTTCTGTGCGTTTTTAGCTTTTTCCTGTGTATCCAGTTCGTCTTGCTGCAATGCTTCCAGTATCTGTTGAGCGTTTTCTTTCGACATTTGAGGCTGTTGAGGCTGAGGCTGTTCCTCCTTTTTATCCGGATTATTCTTAGGTTGTTGTTTTTCGTTATCCTGATTTTGATTCTGATCTTTATCGTTGCCGTTGTCGTTTTGATTTTGATTTTGATCTTGCTGCTGTTTTTTCAGTTGCGACATTGCGTAAGCCAAGTTGTAACGGGTTTCATTGTCTTTCGGATTATTTTTCAACGCCGTTTTATAAGCCGAAATAGCTTCCTCTATTTTTCCACCCGACATGAATGTATTGCCAAGATTGTGAAAATCATACGCTGTTTTTTGTTTGTCGGAAGCAAGTGGTAATGCATTTTTGTAGTGCTCGAATGCTTTATCGTATTTACCCTGTCTGAAAAGTGCATTTCCGAGATTATAGTTCGCTTCAAATGATTTGTTGTTTTTTTGCAGTGCCTTTCGATATTCAATTTCGGCTTCGGTATATTTTTTTTCCTTGTATAGCCTGTTTCCGGCACGTATATCGTCACTCTCCTTTTGAGCTATCACTGACAAAGGAAATAACAACAGCAAAAAAGATATGTATTGGAAAAACTTCATAGTTTAGTTCTGAGTTTTGAGTTCTAAACATCAAATATTCTTATCCGGCTCAGCCATTTGTTTTTTCGGCTGAAAATAAAGAATTCAATAAGCAAAAGTATGAGTGCAATGATAGCAAACGACTGGAATTGTTCGTTGTACTGCGAGAATACCTTTTCCTCGAGGTCGGCTGTAGCCAGCGTATCAAGTTGTTTGCTGATGCTTTTCAGAGCAGCATCAGAATTATCTGCCCGCACGTAAAGTCCGCCGCCTGCCTGAGCAATACCTGAGCACATCTGCTCGTTGAGTGCGGATACCACCACATTGCCATCGCGGTCTTTCTTGAAGCTTACGGTTCCTCCAATGGGAATCGGACCACCTTCGGGCGTGCCCATACCCACTACATATACTTTTATTCCGTTGTCGGCAGCCAGTTTTGCAGCTGCTACCGCGTCGTCTTCGTGATTTTCGCCATCGGTGAGTACAATTATTGCTCTTCCGGCATCTGTTTTCTTTTCTCCGAATGATTTGATAGCCAAATCGATGGCCGAACCGATGGAAGTTCCCTGCACCGGAACCATGCTGGTGTTGATAGTGGAAAGAAACATTTTTGCTGCCATAAAATCAGTCGTAATGGGAAGCTGAACATACGCATTTCCGGCAAATACAATCATCCCGACCTTATCATCCTTCATCCGGTCGATAAGCTGAGAGAGAATCTGCTGAGCTTTCTGAAGGCGGCTGGGCTGAATATCCTGCGCCAGCATAGAATTGGAGACATCGAGTGCAATCATTACTTCTATGCCTTTCTTTTTCACATTCTCCTCTTTGGTACCAAACTGTGGTTGCGCCAGTACCAGCACCAGCAATATCAACACCAGCAGCTGCAGGTAAAATTTTATCTGCGGACGTACGTAGGATACATTAGGCATGAGCGGATCCAGTATATCCGGATTTCCCCAGAGTTTGGTATTCTTAATTCTCAAAATCTGGGAACGAATAAAAAACCCTACCAACAATGCTACCGGTACGATTAATAACAGATATTCAGGATGTGCAAATCTAAACATTTTTATATTAGAATAATCAGAAGAAAACAAATTTGACCCAAACCACTGATGGGAGAAATTAATGAGCGTTTGTTAATATTTTTTCAACAGTAAGTATTATAAATTACACCTTTTCTTTTTTAAGAAAACTTTTATCTCCATCCCAATTTTCCCCCTTCGGGAGTCAGGGGGGCTAAAATCTACGGCAATGTTCTCATCCAGGTATTACGAAGCAGATTTTCGGCAAACAATAGTAAAAAAGCCAGCAGAGCAAACAAGAAATACAATTCGCTTTTATTGCTGAATTCCTTCACGCTTATCTTTGTCTTTTCGAGCTGGTCAATTTCCTGATAGATAGCTCTTAATTTAGCATTATTAGTTGCCCTGAAGTACTGTCCGCCAGTCATTTCGGCAATATCCTTCAGGGTTTTTTCGTCAAATTCGGACTCCACCTGCTGGTATCTGACTCCAAAAGGAGTTTGTACGGGCATATTGATTGTGCCGTGGGAACCAACTCCGATGGCATACACCCGAATACCGAATGTTTTGGCTATTTCGGCTGCAGTAATGGGTGCAATATCTCCCTGATTATTAGAGCCGTCGGTAAGCAGTATAATCACTTTTGATTTTGCTTTACTGTCCTTAATACGACTCACAGCATTGGCCAGGCCAAGTCCGATGGCAGTCCCATCATTGATCAGTCCGTATCTTATACCATTGAAGAGATTAATCAGCACAGAATGATCGCTGGTGAGCGGACATTGCGTAAAACTTTCGGCAGCAAAAACCACCAGACCGATGTTGTCATTCGGACGCGACTGTATAAAATCGATTGCCACGTTTTTTGCAGCTTCGAGTCTGCTCGGCCGGAGGTCTTCGGCCTGCATGGTTCCGGATATATCCAGCGCCATCATGATGTCTATTCCCTCCTTGTTCTCGGTACGCCAGTTGCTTGACGACTGCGGACGGGCAATGGCCACAATAAGCAAACCGATAGCCAGCGTTCTGAGGATGAATGGCAAGTGCCTGAATTTCATCCGCAACGTTTTGGGATATCCTTTCAGCTTGCTGATAGCAGAAACCTGCATGCTGGCATCGGACTTTCGCAGCTCCCAGATATACCAAAATACAATAGGCAGCAAAAGCAGGAGTAAAAACAGATATTCAGGATTCTTAAATGACATTTTTTTATTAAAATACTTCGTTCAACAGTTGTTTGTTTCATACGGGTGCACTGTCAGTTTTCAGTCAGCAGCACTTGTTTTCCAATACTCTATACTCAATTTTTAGGAAATTTATTTACTCATTATTTAATTTTATTTCATCGGTTATTTTTTCCGATGGTCTGAATTCCTCCACTTTAGTTTGATTTACAAACAGATACGCGTTCATCAGGCTCATTTCGTTGTCGTTGGGAGAAGGATTCCATTTAGCGAATTTCACCAGGTCAGCCAGCGTAAGTATCTGCCTTAATGCTCCGTAAGCGCCCGATTTATCGACTTTCATGAAACTGGTATGAGTCAGAATTTCTTCAGAAGTCATTTCCATGCTGTTAATATTGAACATTCTTTCGATATAAATACGCAGTGTTTCAGTAAGTTCGGTATGATATTCCTTCATTCGGCCTTTTTGCCAGAGTTTTTCTTCTCTTATTTTATCCAGTCGCTGGAGTGCTTCCACGTGTGGCGGGATAATCACTTTGCGGGTTTCGGTTTTCAGAATGGGCTTGCGCATTACATATTTTCTAACCAGGAAATAAAGCAGCACCGCCAGCACAATAAGCAGAAATACAAGCATCATCTGTTTGGCAAATTCCTTCCAGTTGAATTTCGGCTTGAAAACGGGCTTGATATCAGCCAGTTGGTTGGAGGTCGAGTCGATTACAAACGGTTGAATTACCTTGAGTGAAAGAGAATTGGACCACGAGGTATCGCTCCCGGAGATGTACGGAAACGGCGGAACATAAATCAATGAATCTTCGAATGAAGTGACAATGTATTTTACGTTCACCTGTACTTTGTCGTCGGCAATGTTGAATGTATCGGACTTTGCCTGCTCCACAATCTCGAGATTGCCTACTATCGTATCCGAAAAAAGAGGCATCTTCACTTTCTGTCCTTTATTCTGAACGACTTCAAAAGTAAGTGCAGTCTGATCGCCTATCCAGATTTGAGTGGAATCCATCCTTGCTTTCACCGTAACAGGCTGTGCAGAAGTATATTCTGTACAAAGAAACAGGAAGAGAATAAAGCAAAAACGAAATAACTTGTTCATTTTATTTAGTAATGTATTCGTTTCTTTTATAGATGTCATCTTGACTTGCAAAACATAGAGAACAATAGTCTTATTTTGTCAGTTTTTATATTTATTTTAATGTTCTTCGAAAACAATAGTTTAAAAATATCGAAGATATTTTTTCTATGTTTCCGAAAATATGAGAATAAGTGTAAATTATTCTATGTTTTCTATTGTTTAAAAAAGTCGAGACAAGTTTATAAAAAAAGTCTGATCCCGATAGTAATCAGAGAGTTCTGGTGTAAATAATAAACTATAAACTGCTAACTATTTCACCCTCTCAACTTGAAAAGTTTCATTAAAGCGCGTACATAATCTTCGCTCGTGCTCATGGTTACCGAATCCACCCCCGATTGCTTGAAAGTCTTTTGCAGTGCGAGCTGGCGTTCGTTCCACTTGTGTTTATAAGATGTACGGAGACGTTTATCAGAAGTATCTACCCAGATACGTTCGCCGGTTTCGGCGTCTTTCACCTTGATGAGGCCTACGTCGGGCAGTTCTGCCTCACGAATATCATACACCTGCATGGCTGCTATGTCGTGCTTGTTGTTGGCAATGGTGAGCGTACGCTCGAATCCCGAATCGATGAAATCAGAAATGATAAATGCCGTCGAACGTTTTTTGATGGCGTTGGTAAAATATTTCAATGCCTCTCCGATGTTGGTCTGATTGCTCGCAGGTTCGAAAACCAGTAACTCACGAATAATGTGCAGCACGTGTTTTTTCCCTTTTTTCGGTGGAATAAATTTTTCGATTTTATCCGAAAAGAAAATGGCTCCTACTTTATCGTTATTCTGTATGGTTGAAAATGCCAGTGTAGCCGAAACTTCGGTGATGATGCCTTTTTTGAACTGATGCGTAGTTCCGAAATCGAGACTTCCCGAAACATCGACCAGCAGCATCACGGTGAGTTCACGCTCTTCTTCGAACACCTTGATATACGGACGACCAAAACGGGCAGTCACGTTCCAGTCGATGGACCGGACATCATCGCCATATTGATATTCACGCACTTCGGAGAAGGTCATACC
>SAAL01000119.1 GCA_009929445.1 Bacteroidia bacterium | reverse complement strand
GAGAAAAGATATTCGACAGACTTCTTATAACTGCCGTTTCTTATGCTCCAGATTTTAAATCTAAAATTTACAATAGGACACTTTGCGGATAATCATTTTGTTTTTTTACCTACTTTCCTGTAATTATCCGCTTGATTTCATTCAGTTTATTCAGTGCTTCCAAGGGTGTTAAATTATTTACATCCAATCCTTTGATTTCGTCGCGGATCTGTTCGAGCACCGGATCATCGAGTTGGAAGAAACTGAGCTGATAACCTTCTCGTTGCGTAGCAAGCTCGCCTACCGGCTTACTCAGATCGCCGTTTTGCCGGTTATCGGTTTCAAGCTGTTTGAGTATCTGATCTGCACGTTTCACAATGCTCTGCGGCATTCCGGCCATTTTAGCCACGTGAATACCGAAACTGTGTTCACTGCCTCCACGAACCAGTTTGCGCAGGAAAATGACTTTTTTGTCCACTTCCTTCACCGAAACATTGTAATTTTTTATCCGGTTGAAGGTTTTTTCCATTTCATTCAGTTCGTGGTAATGAGTGGCGAAAAGTGTTTTAGCCTTGCAGCTGCCATGTTCATGAATGTATTCCACAATGGCCCAGGCGATGGAAATGCCGTCGTAGGTACTTGTGCCGCGTCCAAGTTCGTCGAACAGCACCAGACTTCGGTCCGAAAGGTTATTCAGAATACTTGCAGCTTCGTTCATTTCCACCATAAATGTACTTTCGCCCTGCGAAATATTGTCGCTGGCACCCACGCGGGTAAAAATCTTATCGACTACCCCGATTTTGGCACTTTCCACCGGCACAAAACATCCAATCTGAGCCATGAGCGTTATCAGTGCAGTTTGTCGGAGCAAAGCAGACTTACCCGACATGTTGGGACCTGTAACAACGATGATTTGTTGCGTTTTCCCGTCGAGAAATACATCGTTTGCCACATAGCTTTCGCCGATTGGCAATTGCTTCTCTATCACAGGATGGCGTCCCTGTTTGATTTCTATCACATCGCTGTCGTTGATTTCGGGGCGGACGTATTTATTTTCCGAAGAAACTTTCGAGAATGAGAGCAAGCAGTCGAGTTGAGCTATTACATTTGAATTCAACTGAATGGCAGCAATGTAATCCGTCAGGCTGATAACCAGTTCGTTGAAAAGCCTTGTTTCGATGGCTAAAATCTTTTCCTCTGCACCCAGAATTTTTTCCTCGTAATCTTTCAGTTCCTGTGTGATATAACGTTCGGCGTTCACCAGGGTCTGTTTGCGTATCCATGTTTCAGGCACTTTATCCTTGTGCAAATTGCGCACTTCAATGTAGTATCCGAAAACGTTGTTGTAGCTTATTTTCAGGGAAGGGATGCCGGTGACCTCACTCTCGCGCTGCTGAATTTCAAGCAGATAGCTTTTACCTGAATGAGCCAAACGACGAAGTTCATCGAGTTCGGGGTTCACGCCAGAGCGGATAATTTCGCCTTTATTGACCAGAACGGGCGGATTGTTTTGTAACTCTTTTTCTATTTTTTCCGAAATAACTTTACACGGGTTCAGTTGATCGGCAATTTTCCGTAACGTCACATTTTCCACTTCCGCACAGGCATTTTTAATGGGTTCAATAGCCTGCAAAGCCACTTTGAGCTGCACCACTTCGCGCGGATTAATACGTCCGACAGCTACTTTTGAGATTATCCGCTCCAAATCGCCGATTAATGTGATCTGCTGTTCCAGCATGTGTTTTAACTCCGTATCCCTGAAAAAATATTCCACTACGCTAAGACGTTCTTCGATGGGTTTCACATCTTTGAGCGGGAAAGCCACCCAGCGTTTCAGCATTCGGCCTCCCATAGGACTGATGGTACGGTCAATCACATCCACCAGTGTACGTCCGCCCTCGTTGATGGTGCCATACAATTCCAGGTTGCGTACCGTAAACCGGTCGAGCCACACGAAACGTTCTTCTTCAATACGCGTCAAGTGGGTAATATGTTCGGTTTGCAGGTGGTGTGTCATGTCCAGGTAATGCAGGATAGCACCGGCTGCTACAATACCGTTTTTCAGATTTTCCACACCGAAACCTTTCAGATTTTTGGTCTGGAAATGTTTCAGCAACCGTTCGTAGGCTGTTTCGGGCGAAAAACCCCAGTCTTCGAGTGCGAAAGTGAAATATTTTGTTCCAAAGTTAGCTTCAAACTCACTGCGTTTTGAACGGTCGTAAATAACTTCTTTGGGCGAGAAACTGCTCAACAATTTATCCACATAATCCACCGTACCTTCGGCTATCAAAAATTCACCTGTTGATATATCGAGAAAAGATACTCCTGCCTGATTTTTATTCAGATAAACACTTGCCAGGAAGGTGTTTTCCTTTTGAGTAAGCGTAGTATCGCTGTATGAAACCCCGGGCGTTACCAGTTCGGTGACACCTCGTTTCACTATTTTTTTGGTGAGTTTCGGATCTTCCAGCTGGTCGCAAATAGCAACACGCTTGCCTGCACGGACGAGTTTAGGCAGGTAAGTATCCAGTGCATGGTGCGGAAAACCGGCCATTTCCACCGTTTTAGCCGATCCGTTGGCACGGCGGGTAAGCGTGATGCCCAAAATTCCGGCGCATTCCACAGCATCCGAAGAATAGGTTTCATAAAAATCACCGCAACGAAAAAGCAGCACCGCATCGGGATATTTTCGCTTTATATCGAAAAACTGCTTCATCATGGGGGTTTCAACCACGTCGTTTGTCATTAATTATACATGTTGTGAACTATTTCTGTTCGTTTTTAATTTTTAAAATCTTTTTAGCGTTCACAGGACTTACAACAGCCTGACCAGTTTTTGCTTCCAGTTCTATTCGGGCGTTTCGGGCTATGGTGCCACCTTGTTTGGCAACTTCTGTGTGTTCATCGAAAGTTTCAGGATTATTTACTTCTGAAATTTCTTTTGTGGAAAGTTCAGCCAGCATATTCAGCACTAATTCCTTATTGGTCATATTGTCCCGTAGGTTTTCCTTTTTCAGCCCTTTGAATTGTTTGTATTCTTTGGCCGTTTTGTCTGCCCACGTTTTATAAATAATGTCTGTTAATGTTGCAAACTGAATTCCCTCCTGTAAGCCATGTTTTTTCCATTCATCAGTAAGGTCTTTACGTATTTCAATGCTTTTTAGCCTTTGATTTATCCAGTTGTCAGAATATCCCAACCGTTTGTAATCCATCATTGCCTGCTCTATGGATAATTCAGGGTCCTGCATTTGGTCTAAACGCTCTTTGGCAACCTGAGCAATCCACAACTTGAAAGGTTCGGCTTTGGGAGAAGGTATGGATTGGATAAGACGGAAAAGTTGCTGAGTATCCAATACGTCGGTTTTATAATTTTTCCCGTCAGCAGCAGGCATTTTCAGTTGTCCGATTTTTTCGGACAACTCACTGCCTTCTTTTGTTAATTTAAGTTTTAAATCATTCCAATATTTTCTTGGTCTGTCTGTTTCAGTCAATACCTCGATCACATCCACCACCGAAAAATACCATTCTTCGGTTTCATCGTCCCAAACGGTCCTGACTTTCTTTTCTTCAAAAAGTTTTATGGCATTTTTCTGTGTCATGGTTTTAAATTTTATTTAGCGTTTCCACCATCACTTTCCAGTCGTATTTTTTCTTTTCTTCCCTGATATTTTCAACATATTCAACAGAACGGTTATTTTCGAGGAAATCAACCAGCGCATCAGCTATTTTGCTTACTTCCGGCTCCACTACATAGCCAACTTTTCCGTGAGGCACAATATCTGCCAGCCCTCCAACATTGGTCACCAGCATGGGCTTTTCAAAATGATAGGCAATTTGCGATACACCGCTTTGCGTAGCCGAACGGTACGGTTGTGCAACCAGGTCGGCAGCATTGAAATAGTAAGCGACTTCCTTTTCGGGGATAAAATCGGTATGAAGCACCACCAAATCCTCCAACGCAAATTTTCTAATCATTTCGTAACAAGGTTCCTTCGGTTCATAAAATTCACCGGCTATGAGCAATTTCACCGGGAACTGGCGCAACCGCACATCGGCAAAGGCTTCTATGAGCAAATCAAGTCCTTTGTACCTGCGGATAAAGCCAAAAAACAAAATATATTTGTACGCAGGGTCCAGATCCAGCGCATCCAGAGCTTCCGAACGCGGGGTAATGGCCCCGTAATGGTCGTAAACCGGATGAGGCGACACCAGTTTCGGTTTTTCCTTTTTGTCAAATTTATTAATATCGCTGACCACAGAAGCAGTCATGGCTACAAAACCATCCATCGCATTAACAAAATAACGTGGAAATAGCTTATCCAGGATAGTTGGTTCGTGAGGTATCATATTATGAACCAACGAAATGATTTTTGTTTTCTCCGTTTTAGCAAAGCGGGCAATCGTGCCAAAACAGGGGGCCATAAATGCCATCCAGTAACAAAAAATTATTTTATTGGGATTTTTAGCTTTAATTTCCCGACCCACACTTACCCAGTTCAGTGGATTTACACTGTTAATTCTTCGATTAATTTTTAAATCTCCGGGGGCTTCATCGTCCGACAACTGTGTTTTTCCCGGAAAAAGGAAGGAAGGATATTGAAGGGTGAAGGTGTAAATCTCCACCTCATTGCCCTGTCTGACAAATTCCCTGGCCAGGCGCTCATTGAATGCGGCCAAACCGCCACGATACGGATAAGCAGTTCCTACGATAATAATTTTCATGCTTGAAGAATGTATTTATGAAACTTACAAAAATAAGAAATTAATCTTTGGGTAAAAAACAATTTTGGAAGTAAGTTATCAACATTCATTTCTCACCAAAAAAGGATATAAAAACAAAAGTGCCCAAAATGATTTTGGACACTTAATATTGCCGGGAAAATTTCAAATTTTCAGGCTATTATCTTTTTAACTTCTGAGGTTTTTGAATTCCTGATTAGCACCAAATAACAACCTTTTGATATATTTGGAACAGTAATAATGACTTCATTCTGCGGTGTGGTTACCGATTGAGTTTTCACTAATACACCATTTGAGTTTATCACATCAAATTTTGTGTTAACAGTAAAGTCTCCCGTGCATACTATATTTTTAGAAAAGGCATAATAATAAGCATTGAACAAATTCTCCTTCTGATGTTTTATTCCTGAAGTCATAGTCACCACGTTCAATTTAAAGTCATACGCCATTCCCTCAGTGACATTCGAACATGCGCCGTTGGATAATGACATCCAGGCATTGTGATATAAAACCCGGACAGGAATGCTCTGCAAAATAGCCGTTGCAGGGACAGAAATGGTTTGCGAGATGTTCATAACTGCGTCATAATTACCCAAGATCACATTGGATGGAGGTTGCTGTCCAAATTCCGCAATTTTTTCATCGGCTGAGAATGTCAAATCAGCATTCCAGTCGGCGTAAATGTAAGCTTTATTGTAACGAAAATCCTGGTAAACAGTTGAAGTAGATCTTTCACCGGCTTGAAATCCTTTCAAATTCAGAGTAAAAGTACTTCCTCTTTCGGCCTCAATAAAATCATCCAGGTATTTTACATAAACTGATGTTGGCGATGAGGTTACGTTGTAATTAACGTTTTTTTTTGCTCCATCCGTAGTTGCACTTTCCAGATAAGCTTTCTTTTCCGAATGCTGAGTTCCACCGGGCGTGCAATAACCTTCCAGATTTGAGTTAGATGCATCTCCATCGTTGTCATACACTAAAACACGTGTTACTGTGTTAAATCCGGGTATATGATTATTAGTCGGATTGTTCAGCTCGATGTAGAAATCCTTGTTACCTTCAGCCAGCGAATTTTCCAAAATGTTTACAGCTGCTGTTTTCACAGACTCACCGGCTGCAAATTGTATCACTTCTGTTTTATCTTCGTATGTTTTTCCATGAACTCCCGTTCCGGGTGTAGTGATAAAAGTTACAGAAGCAGGTTCGCTAAGTGAACCATATCTGCGTATTTCAAAGGTAAATGTTCCGGCATCTTCCCGTGATTCATCAAAAGTTTTTGCCATCTCAAACATCCCTTTTACGCCATTTTCTAATTTGAATACATTTTGCAAAATAATTTTACTATCGATGGAACTATTGTTTTTTGTTCCGGTAGCTTTGATCAGAACAATGTGATTGTCAGCACTCAGTGAATTATTTTCGTACAAGACAGCGTCTTTACTCAGTAAGGCTGCATAGGTATCAATTGTAGCCGATTTTACTCCATCGATCCAAACTTCAAAGATGCCTGTCGAAGGTGATTTTGATCCCAATAACCGGAACCATCCTCCCTGCACGCCAAATTGAGCAACTGCTGTATTTGTTTTTGACTGAATAGCCGTACCTGTTGTGCTGTAGTTTTGCAAAACGGTCCAGTCTGAAGAAGCAATTGGAGTAAACTGAGCTGCTTTTTGAGTTGCAATAAATGTTCCTCCCGATAGCGATAAAGTATACGGATCACCGGCGTTTTCGGCGGTGTAAATATTAAACTTCGAGGCAATATCCTGATCTGAAGTCTGTCGGGGCAGATAACTGATTTCTGAGAGATCAATCTGTTTTCCAAAATTATACATTAACGACTGAGGCATCGAAACCTTAGGTTTCCATTCGGGCTGCCAAATCGTAGAGATAGTATTATCTAATGTGTTACTTGCAGGGCAGTCCGGTTCACCGTTCACCGCTTGTTTTGCTTCTGAAGTAGCTGTGGCTGTAAATCCGTTTCTACTTATTTCTTCACGGGTTCCGTTCAGAGAATTATAGAATTTCATTTCAGCTAATGTAGGCCAATGTCCTGAAGGCATCTCAAGAACTTCAAATTTTAATTTTGAAACCTTCATGGTTTTCAACGATTGAAGAACTGAGGCTTCTGTGCTATTTATACCTGGTGGAACCGGACCAACTGAAGTAATTGAAGCGTCTGATTTATAGGCTTCAATACTATTAATTAAGGGAACAGCGAGTGCGGAAGTAATGGTCAGGCGAATTTTGCGGACGGGCAGCAGCGTTCCTTTAATCATACGCTGATAACCAATTGTTTGTCCTGTTCCAAATTCTCTCCAGCTGCCGTACACTTCCACTTCTGCTTTCCAGCCGCTGACGCGTTGTCCGAGCGGGATATATTCCCGGATGCGGATTACGTCCATTTCCACATCTTTTCCAAGATCAACGGTGATAGTTCCGCTCGTTTGTCCGTCAGCCATAGTCCAGTATGTATCGTAGTTTCCATCGAGCACGTTAGCAGCTTCAAATCCCGAACCCCGCACAGCACTCGCTGTAGCTGTCATTTGGGTTGTCAGTAAATTTGTTTGAAATGTATTGGAAATGGCCGTGCCAAATTTCATCAGAGCCACGGAGTCATTAGCATGAAATTTTCCTTGACGATTTGGCGGTACATTTAGCAGCAGTGGAATTCCCATACCTACCGAACGAAAATAAATATTGTTGATGAGATAATCCAGCGTTTTTACACTGCCATCCTGGGCTGCATGATAAAACCATCCCGGTCGAATGGAAACATCTGCTTCGGGTATGCACATATACTTTCCGTTGCTATTGTACTGGCTTACACTGGTGCCGTTAACGGCAACTTTCATCCAAACCGGGTCATTCACATACCCTTTTTCATTGCCCACCCAAAATGCATCCACCGGGAAACCTGCTTCAGGACCGGAATAATTTTGTGCTGCCTGCAAGGTCATCCACGTAAGACAATTGGGTTGCAGTTCACGTACAGTATTCACAAACCTCGTAAAATCATAGGTCTGATGTGCTACACCATCGCCGGTAGCTCCATCGAGCCATATTTCCACTATTTCACGTTTACCGGTTTCGGTATTCAATCTTCCATAAGCACCGCCCAGTAATTCGCGAAGCTGACCGTCGTAGAAATCGTTGTAATCGCCCGGAGTACTGTCGCCATACGAAGGCTCCCAGGCATCCCAGGGCGAAAGATAAATGCCCATATCCAAACCGTACTTATCACAGGATTCGGACAACTCTTTTGCCAGATCGCCCTTTCCGCCCAGATATGGACTTTTTGAAATATTGTAATCTGTTATTTTTGTAGGCCAGGTACAAAATCCGTCGTGGTGTTTGAGCGTAATAATGACACGGGTGAAACCTGCTTTTTTCAACAATCGCACCCATTGGTCTGTATCCACTTTTCCATTGGTAGGGTTGAATGTTGATGCAGGTCTTTTGACGTCATTCCCCCACTCTATGCCATCGGAACCGGCAAAAGTATTCATTCCGAAATGGATAAAAGCAGCCATTGGATCTTGCAAATACTTCATTTGACGGGCGTTGGGTGTCGGACCTGACTTTACGGGAGGGGTGGTTTGTGCAACAGTTATTCCAAAAAATAAGCAACATGCACACAGGAAAGCAATTGTTTTTCTCATAGTTTTAAAAAATTGATTTAAGCGAGACAAAGATAATGAAGAATTCTTAAAGCTAAAAATATCAATAAAATAAAAACATTATTTTCAGTTAAATTTCTAAATTATTAAAATATTAGATTTCTCACTTCGTTCGAAATGACATTCAGTATTTTACCTCCTGTTTTCGTCAATGGGACACCCTATAAAAATTTGACTATATTATAAAGTTCAGCCTGTTCTTCGTCCATCTTCATAAGGTTTGATTTGGTATGTT
>SAAL01000028.1 GCA_009929445.1 Bacteroidia bacterium | reverse complement strand
CTCTCCTTTAAACAAGCAATACTTACGAATGAAAGAATCAAAACAGCGTTCTAATAAATTAGCTCCTTTCACAGAAAGACGCTCTGAACCTTCATTTTCATAACCGATAAATTTGAAATCTCTTGTTCGAATACTATTCTCATTAATTCTTTCAAACGTAAAACTTTTTTCTAATTCTTTGTCTCCCTCGTGTTCAAAAGTAATAGAAACTGACACTTCATCACTTTCCCCAATTTCTAATTCTGACTTTCTCATAGCAGAGATATTGCTTTCTTTTGTATCCTCTGCCGTAGTATTAAACAGCCACTCCAATGCTTCGAAAAAAGTTGTTTTTCCGTCTCCATTTCCACCTATAATAAGGGTTAAACCCTCAGAAAGAGAAAATACAGTTTCTCCATAATAACTACGAAAGTTCTTTATTCTAATATCTTTTAGTATCATATTGTCTGTTTCAAATAATTACTTATTTCGTTGTAAATTTCTCTTTCTGTTAAACTTCGTTCATTGCCATCAATTATTTTAGCAATTGCACATACAATCGGGTTGTCAGAATCAAGTGCTTCTGAGATTGTTTCAAAATCAGCTACATTATAGTCAGCAAATTCACATAGTTTTTGGTCGCTAAGAACAGCTTGCAAAACTTTATCCCCATTTGTAAGATATTTAGCCATATCGGTTAATTAAAGATTGATAAATTATAATGATTAAGTACATCGCGCAATTCATTGTCTGTATCAAAAAGATTTTCTGAAAGTAGCGCAAAGTCTCTCACTCTTTTTAACTCTGTTGAAACAAGGTTTTTTTCTAACTCAAAACTATCATCACTAAAGCAATTATCCGGTACAACAACTAAATCGTGAATTACGGCCATATGTTTATCTTTGTGCGTTCTCAGTACACGGCCACGGCGTTGAATAAATTGACGTGGATTACCGGTACTTGAACAAAATATGGCTAATTCACTTCGTGGCACATCAACACCTTCATCTAAGCATTTCATTGATGTTAAAACATCAATTTTACCATCAGCGAAATCTTTAAGCATAGGTTCTCTATCTTTCGAATTTGAAGTAAATTGACGAACTACAATACGAGAATTAACATCTCGCACAATTCGAGTATATTCATCTATCAGATGTAAAGTATCTTCATCAGTCTCAATTTCATCAGTTTTATCAAAAATATCAGCTTCATTATTATCGGGTTTGTTCCCTTCGGGAACATAAACCAAAGTATACTTCAAATTACCCTTTTCTTGCATTCTACTTTGAATTATCTTCTCAAAAACAGCTTTTTTATTCTCTGCCTTGTGAATTATACGCTTGCGTTTCAAGAAAAGACGCTCCAAAATCTCTTTGCTTTCTGCGTCCTTATAACCAATTATTTTTGCAATTTTCGTTGAAATTTCAACATATTGTTCCAATTCTCCATCTGTTAATTTTACAATATGAGGATAGTAATAATACCTACACAAAGCTCCATTTTTTATAGCATCAGCCATTGAGTATTCAAACGTGTAATTATCTGTACAACCAAAGAAATCCATTAGTCTTCGATTGCCACTATCGTCGAATTGTCTTTCCGGTGTGGCAGATAATCCAATACGGCGTAGATACGGTATCTCATCTAAACGATTTATCATTTGTCCGCTTCCCATATTATGAGCTTCATCGGCAATAAATAGTAGCTTTTGTTTTGGGAACTTGCTCAACTCCAAGAATATATTAGACCGAACAAATGATGCATATGTTGCAATAATAATATACGATAACTTGTCATTTGCACCAGACATTTCAAGCATCCGAATGTTGGCAACACTACTTTTCCAATTTCTCATTTTTGAACAAACTTTAATGATATTGTCAAATTTGAATTTTTCACACTCTTCTTCCCATTGCTCAACAAGCGTAATAGTCGGAACTAAAATCATTGCTTTATAATAACCCAAACGTTGATAAATTTCTAACAGGCAGTTCAGAGAGGTAATCGTTTTTCCAGTTCCGGTAGCCATAGCAAACAATCCTTTTTGCTTGTTTGCTTTCCAACTCTCGAATGCATCAATTTGGTACTCCCTTGGTCCCATTTCATAAGGGAACTTCGGCTCTATTGTAGCTGACGGCTCTGATATTTTTTCTTCTTTTTGCTTTTTTAAATTTGCAATTGCAAATTCCACCCTGTTTTTTGCCTTAACTAACGCATTTACGACAGTATTAGGTAAAGAGTTTTTTGTTAAATCTTTCTGTAAAATTCTATATTCATCGTCAAGTAAATCGCTTAAAGGCTTATCTTCAAAAGAAGCTATCAGTCTTGTTTTTACATCATTAACGTTAAGATAAAGAACATTTTCGCTTTTCTCTTGAAAAATGGTTTCAAAATCCTCTTTCAAGTTTTCAATTTTCGCTAATTCAATACTTCCATCCCAGTCGCAAGAAACAGTAAGACTTTCAATGTTATCAACCAATGCTGTTCGAGAAAAATTGCAAGAGCCATCAAATGCCACAACATTCACACCATCAGAAAAAGCTCCTGATTTTGTGTGAGAAATACCTACACTATGTTTCGGTGTTACAATTTTAATTTCCAGACGATTGTTTCGAATAAGCCAAGCTAAACAGTTGAAGAAGTGGGTGTCTCTTTCACTTAAAGTGCTTTTCAATCTTTCTAAATCCGTAACATCAAAAAAGGGAATATCCGCAGTGTCCTTTCCAATCGCAATCGCGTTTTTATCTTGTTCAGTTAGAATATCATTTATTACCAATCGCATTCTGCCACCACCGTATAAAAAAGAAGCAAAGCCATCAGATAACACACTAATGGCTGACGAAGAAAAAAAACCAAGCATCAAATCAAACTGCGTTGAATTGCACAAGCATTCAGAAAAGAAACCTGCAGGTTCCCAGTCTGTACGAGATTTGAAACGGCGGTGTGGTGGCCATTGAATATCATTTTTTAACATAGAATTACACAATCAATGTTGGAAAGTACTGTCCGCTTAAATTAGTATCTGTTATGTAGTGTCCACAGTTCTTAAAGCCACACCAGTGCCTAGCCAAGGATAGCATATATGGTTGCCATAATCGTTGCTGAGAGTTCTTTACGGCTGTCTTATATTGACTAATAGCTTTTATCTGATTATATTTGTTTTTCTTTAGAAAATTTGAAAGAATAAAATCAATTCCCAAGATGGCATCCATTGGCGGATAAGCTATACGAGGGGTTGGTAAAAGAATTAAGTCTCCTAATTCTTTATCTTTCATTGCTTTCCCTCCATATGTCAAATGAAAATGAGGATGAACATAATCACTTTCAGAGGAATTGTCATAATCTAAATGCCAGCTAGAGTGTACTGTTTTTTGTCCGTTTTTACCTGAAATTTCTAAAACAAAATTATACTTTTCGTTTACAACATTGCAAATATTATCCTTAGGACATTCTTCTTCTTTAATATAAACGCTTAATAAAATATCTAATGATTTTACATTTGGACGTGTATTATTAGGTATGGTATCAACCTTAAATTTTAACTTCTGAATATTGCAAAATCCTTTCTTTAAATCAGCAATAGCTTTATTTATAGGAGAAATATCTGAACAAATATTATTCCCTTGGAGAATACTTGCAATATGCTGTAATTCAGTACTTATATTCCTTTTTACTGCCATAGCCTATCTTGATTTAGAATAAGTTCTTTTTAATTCTGCTAAATATTCTTCTTCGATTTTTGCAACATTTTTCCACCCACTTTCTTTATTTTTACTCTTTAAAGCTGCATCAACCGAGACATATTCCGGCTCTTGCCAAGGATATAATTTTTCCTGACCTGCAATAATTAAACCATCGATAGGGTCTAAGGGTCTATTGTATCCTTTACAAACAGTCCAATACTCATCGCTTTCAGCTCTCTCTATTTTTTGCGCAACATTAATACTCTTAATTTGTAGATAATTTTTAATCATTTCGACTCTTTCAAATGCAGAAATAGAACGCATATGTGATTCCGCCTTAATAATTTTAGCCCACCAGTTTTCCACTAATGGCATCCACCAGCGTTGCCACCCTTCTCCAAACACGCCTTTATATTGAGATTCACTTAGAGCTTCTTTAACTTTATCCCAATCTTCGGATTTTTCAATATCAATTCCTAAACGTGCCGCTAAAACTCGCTCATCTATTAGCAAACCTTGCTTCCCAATAAGTTCATTTAGAATAAACTGGGAAATAATATGCGTTGGATTGTTATCCACTAATAAATGAGACAACTCGGATAAAAAACGTTCATCTATTAAATCAGTATCGACTTGTAATATTTTTGACACGTCTTTGTTGTCTTCCATATAAATATAACCTTCTGCTAATGCTATTAGTTGGGGGGTAATGACACTAAAAGAATCTATGCCAACCTTAGATTTATCAATATAGATGTCAAATAAATCTTTACCTGAGTTTTCTAAAGATTGTTCAAGCTTGTCATTCGCTGAAAACAAGATAATTGGACAACTTTTAAAGCCTTTTTCTTTTTGCCTTGTCCTAATTTCTTGAGCCAATGAAGTCCCTCTAAAATCGGCATATTTAGTTTCTTCATTTGGGAAATCATTCAATCGCAAATCTAAAATTAGTCCATCCAAAAAGTCTTCATTTTCTTGAATAAAATTCAACTGTTCTTCCCAAGTGCCTTTATGTTGATAAGGCGTAATACAGAGCTGACCTTCTATCTCAAATCCTTGAACCTTTGATTTTGCTGTATGAACTTTGTCATCATCTATATATAAATATTTTATTTCCATTATATTATGATATTTGTAAATTTTTAAAACGTGGAATTTCAATTTTTAAGCAAGTTGAGTAATTCTCATTTGGTTCATCAAGTGAAATTGTCCCTTTGTAGGATACCACAATATCCTTAACAATTTTAAGTCCGAGTCCCGTACCGACCATTTGTTCATCTCTTGGCGCTTCAAAGCTTGCAGGTGTAGAAGTTGAGAAAAAAGCATTAAAAATTCTATGCCGATTTTCTTCAGGAATGCCATCTCCATTATCGTGAAACTTAATGAATGTATTATCATTTTCCACCCCAACCTCTACAAAAATTTTTCCATTTGTTCTTTTTCTTTTTATTGCTTTCTTCGAATTAGTATAAAGATTAAATAATATAGAACTCCATTCTGATCTGTGCATAGGAACTGTTTTAACATCAAAATCCCATTCATCTATCTCAAACTGTATGTTGTTTTTTTCTAAATCATTCTTTATCGTTTGCTGAAAACTATCAATTATTGCCAGTAAATCAATAGGATCAGTTGCTCTATTGATATTTTGTGATATTGTGGTGCTGAAATACCCAGTATAACTGTATAAGCTGTTAAAAGTTTCCTCAAGCCCTTTTACTTGTTCAATCGAAGTTTGTGGTAAACCTTGATTATACAATTTGTGAATATGCCCATAAACGGGAGATTTTAAATTATTTACCTCGTGGGTAAACTCTCCAATAGTAAGTCCTAAACCAGCTAATACCCTTAACATCCCTGCTTCTTGTAATTGTTGAGTAAGCTGTTCAATAATTTCTTCACTTTTTTGTCTTCTACGTTCTTTGTTATCTTCATACTCCCCAGGCTTATCTGTATATTCTTCTAATAATAAACCCTTTAGGGTTTTTAGTATTTCTTCATTTGATTTCTCTTTTTTTTCGGAGCTTTGAGTAAAATCATCAGATTTATTTTCATCTGCTTTGAATATTGTTATTTTTTCTACAATTCTCTCCCGTGCCTTTACTAATGATTTATTGATAAAATCTGATAATTGCTTGAATGCATCATTTTCAATTAATCCCTCTCGGCTTGATGTCTCTTCAAACATTACTCCTTCTGTATCAGTGATTTCAACAAATCCGAACAGGTTTTTATTGCTTAATGGAACGTTTACTTTACCCGATTCACTTGTCCATCTCCTATCAACTCTTGTCCAATCGTCAGTTGACTCTCCGTATGGTAATACTCTGAAGCCATTTCTATATAAACGAACACCACTTGCTGTTTGAGAAAGGTCTTGAATTTTTTTTAAATCAGTATTAGATATTTTTCCTCTATAATATTCAGGTCTATTGTATATAAAATAGTGAATTTTGAAATATACATCAAACAATTTATTATACTGTTTTTCTTCGTCTGAAAAATCAATAGCCAAAATATCATTCAACCCCAAACTTTCACTTTTTACAGTAATAAAGCCATTATGCTCTCTATCTATATAACCCTCAAAAATTGCAAGTGATTTGTCAAAAACATCAATTTGGTCATTAAATATTTGGAATTTCTCCTCATTTTGTATTCTATTGAAATTAACCTGAAAAGTGTTTTCATTTTTAATTGCAAAATTATTATTCTTACTTATCTCAGACAAATAATCAGGCTGGAAAAGGTCTAAAACATAGCGGAATACTCGTTTAATCGCTCCGTCAGTCCAACCATCCCGAAGATTATTGATTATCAAAGTTGTTCCTTCTACTTTTTCCTTTCCTATTTCTTCAATTGGAAAAGTTATGGATGTTAAATCTTTGTCAATAGAATATTCTGTCCAATCAATAGTGATTTTTATCGCCTTTTCCGTTTCTTTTGTTTGGGTAATAATGGTTAACTGTTCGCCTAGACGTTGTGTGGCAAATCGTCCTATCCCCTTCCTGCCAGCTTTTGTACGTTTAAATATTTTTGAAGTAGGGTTATGTATTTTATCAGTTGAAGATATTCTCATAAAACCATTGATTAATTGACTTTCTGTCATTCCGACTCCATTGTCTGAAATAATAAGTGTTCCTCCCGACTGGTAGGAATTTATAAAATCAACATCAACTGTAGTTGCATCCGCATCATAAGAGTTTTTGATAAGCTCCGAAACTGCAGTCTCGGCACGACCCATCAACTCATAGCCCAATCGTTGAATAAGTCCTGCATCAATTGTAAAACCAACTTCTCTTATAACATTATTATCTTCTTCCATATTTCAATACATTCATATAAAACAATTTGCACACAAAGAATCGCTATCATCAGCAAACATATCCACTAACAACGTATTTGATTCTTTTTTTGCTTTTAATTCTTGACGTTTAATAGCATCTAATTTTATTTGGCGAATACGCTCCGGCTTAATTAAATCTGCCAAACTCTCACCTTGATTCCACGTATAGCCATCTTTTTCAAATTCCATTGATTTTTGGTATAAATCTGGATGTTGTTCGTAGAGCCAAATCCATTCTATCTTTTGCTGAAAGAAACAAAAATAACAACCGGAACGACTACGACTGTATGTTCCTTTCTTTCCATCCACTTCAAATTCAATTTCTTTGTAATAGGCAGGGATATTAACCCCATTTTTTTCGAGTGTTTTGTAAATATCCTTTATTCCTAAAACCTCGTCATTATCAATTAGAGGGAAGTAGTCTAACTTCCCTACTGGATATTCTGTTGATTTTAGAAATTGAAACACCGCTTTATTAAAAATTTTTACGTCCAAATCTAAAAGGGAATTCAGCTTTTTGCTATAATAATACCTTTTTGTTAATGGCATCTGTATGTTATCAATCGCTTTATCCAATAAGGAATGAGGGCATAAAGATTTATAAATTTCAGATAATTGCTCTATATTATCATTATGCAAAACTTTATGGATTACATCCATACTCCAAATGTTTTGTCTAAATGGAAAAACTGCCTGAATGTTTGGTTTAGTAGAGACATAACCTTCGCGTTCCTCGTCCCCACGGATACCAACGTAAGAAATAGTTGGTTCATCACCAACAAATTTTTCAAACTCAGCTAATTTCATCTTTTGAGTACACCAGCGAGCTTGTGGCGAAGGTAAGTATCCACCACTTGCTTTTAGAAAATGATGGAATGGCGTTAGTTCCGGACTTCCTTCCGCTGCTTTTAACCTTGTTATAGGACCTAAAACGGATTCTAACTCTCTAATTAATTGTTCGGTTTCTTCTAACTCGCAACCCGTGTCAGAATTATAATACTCTAATGTGAAGTCGGGATATTTCTCTTTCATATATAGCGCCAAGGCTGCACTATCTTTCCCTCCCGATATGCCTAATACATGCCTAATCATTGTTCTTTGATTTTATTTTTAAGTACTCTCAAAAGAGCACATACATCCATGTTTACATCGCCCGACAGAAGTTCGCTGATTTTACTCTCAATGTCATTAGTTTTTGCTATTTGATTTTCGGGCAAAATGTACGTCTGTGGTTTAATGGCACCATTTGTTGAGACTAATTCAAAATTATATATTTCAGAATTGAGATTGTTTTTTGATACTTTCGAAACATCTACAAACTTCGTTAGAGTATTGAGTAAATATTTTAACGAGTCAATTAAAAATGCAACCTCATTATCTTTTATCGAATAAAGTGGTTTGTTTATTATAACATAACATATAGATTCGTACCATAATCCCTTATCAGACTGTTTCATAAGTAATCTATTGAGAAAGCTTTTCTGCTTGCTCGATAGTAAATTCGTTTTAACCCATTTAAAATGAGCGTCTATTTCTGCTTTGTATTCGATAAAGTTACTCGATTTCAACCCTAAAACATCAATTACAATATCTTCTATCTTTTTTATGAGATTTGGATAAGCCAATCGCAACTCTCTTATTGCTTCTTTTAGGAAGTCTTGATATTGGGTCAAAAACTCTTGATTGTTTGCTAAAGTCTCATTCTTAAAGCCAAATACTGCAGGTAAATCATCGAAAAATGTTTTTTCCGGGTCTTTGGCTTTAGCCAGTACATTTCTGAATTTAGCCGTTTGAGGATTATCAAAATTTTGAGTATTTTTAGCATAATCGTTCAAACTATTATAGAACGCAATAAATGGTTTTATTGTTTCCAGAAAACTGTCTTTTGTAATCAACTCCTTGTCATTGAGATTGATAAAGCTTCTATACTGATTAAAGAATTCTATTTTTACTCCGTCAATTGCAAAGGCTTTAATCTTGAATTCATTCGGGGATTTTTGCAATAAATCGAGCACTTCTCTATTTAAATTTGGCACATACCTTCCCTCGCTATCATACAAAGAATAATCTTGTTTTTTTACTATTAAATAAATAGGTATCCAAAAATCCAGAAATCCTTGTTTCAGTTTAAAAGGGGCAGATTTTAACTCCTTTATTAAGTCTCCTATTTTTTGCTGTTTTTCAATAGAGCTATGAAAAAAGTCTTCACATTTATCCCAAAGACTTATGATAGTCTCTTCCATAGGTTCACCTAAAGTGTATATCTCACCACAAGGACGATGAATACCTGTGTTTTTTAATAACGTATAATAAATTGTTTTTTCAGGTGGAAATTTATCTTTTTCAAATCCTAAATCTTCTTTTATCACGCAGTTGTCATCTAACAGCATGTTTAACAAAGTAACACGAGCCTGAGAAATTGCACTATTTACTTTTTGCTTATTAAATAGCTCGCTCTGTACAACTGGTGTTAAATGATATATTTCGTTACATACAACAGATAATAGTTTGTTGAAATCCGATTGAGATGAAATTTTAATACTATCGCCTTTATAAAACCATTCTACGGCAGTTGAAAACGAGGTCAAGTTGCTGTTTATCACTTGATTCAATACGTCTTTTTCGAATAGAATCTGATTTTGGATTTCCTTTTCAGCAATAGTGTCTAAGTCAATAATATTTTTTTGAATGTATTCTAATTTATCTATTTCGTGTAAATGATAGACAATTTGTGATACATTATTGAAACAAACATATATAACAGCATTTTTACAATTCACAGAAGTCTCAATCAGTTGTTTTTTTTCAGCTTCATTTCTCGGAAAAACGAGATTGATATATCCATCTATATCGTTAGTAGGATAAAGCTCCTGTGCTTGGTTTGTAAGGATGAACTCGAAAAAACGAGGTGTACCTGTTCTGTAAAAAGCTTCATTGGCTTGAACAACTTTAAACTCAAAAAAGGCATTCAAATCATCAACAAAGTCAACCGGGCGAGGCACAACACCCGTTGCCTTGTATAATTCATCCTCTATATTGACATCGGTTCCCTCAAAAACTATATATTGTGACTTATACTTAGCAAAGCGGATTATTTTATGGGCTACCAGTTGTCCTATTAAATATTCGGGATATTCAATATCTAAGGCTAATTGCAGATATACACTTAAAGACTTGTCGTCAAAAGTTGCAGTACTTCCAAATAAATTGCACAATCCTATGACTTTTACGATTTTACTTGCATTTTCAACCTCTTCTGTATCAAACAATGCTTCAATTCGCTCTAATGCTACACGTATTGCTCGCCAGTTTGCTGAATCTGCATTTACTTCTGACAAATACGAGTGAAAATTATATATTATATAATCATAAACATTTGCCAAATTGTATGTTTGGTTAGCATTTGGCTTAAAATTAGTTAGTGAGTTTTTGTCTTTTGAATGTAAAAATGAAAATAACGAACGTTCATTTTGTCCGTAACGTTGGATAGCACCTGTTAGAACAATTGCTGATAAAACATCCAAAGGATAAAGCTTCTTGGCCACATCAATAGCAAAATCATCATTGATGAATCTTGATTTTTTGGCTAATTGAAAAATTGTATTGAAGTTATCTTGTGAAACAATTTCTTTATTAGATGATTTGATTTGCTCTGCTGCTAAATGTAAAAGTTGCTCAATAGGCTCACTAAATACAATTTCTTTAAATCTTCCTTTGACCTTCTCCCATTCATTGCGCTGGGTCTCGTTTAGTTTTTTTGAGTATGCTCCAAAATTTTGATGTAGAGTTGTAATTAATAGCACATTATCAAATCTTGGATGATTTATAAATTCAGCTAATTGCTGTAAAAAGTATAACTCTTTTTCGGGGTTATGATTTGCCGCGTGTTCGAGTACTTTGCCAAATTCATCAACAACTAAGGCAACAAATTCATTGTTTTTTTTGTGTGTTATTAACTTGTGTTCTAATTGAGTGAATATTTCTCTTGAGTTTGTATTGTCTTTTTCTAATTGTTCGCCTATAAGATTTGAAAGTGAAGTATAATCGCCTATCACATTAATGCACTTAAATTTTTTGTAATTACCAAACTGTCCTTTGTTCTCAAACAGAACATTTGTGTTATGCAAAAAGTCCCTTTCCAATGCCACTAAAAAGCTCGATTTTCCTGTTCCATATGTGCCTACCAAAGTAAAGCAATGAATACCTGTGTGATAGTCTGTCAGTATAGTGCCTAAAACTCTTCGTGCATTTGCTGTTACAATATAATGAAATTCATCATATTGCACATTTTTTATATTTGTAGATAATGAAAATTTCATTGCTTAATATAGTATGTGTCTAAGATTTCCGTTTTATCAATCTCTTTGAGAAAAAACAACTGCTTTATACCTCCATCATCCGTAAATGTTACAGAATCAGAATACTTCTTTACCAAAAGTAAAATAGCATCAATTAATTCAGTTTTCGTCAAACAAAAAATCAAAGCTATATCCATTAGTTTATCAAAGGAAACGATATTTTCATCTTTTTTATTGTCAATAATTGCGTATAATAGTATTTCTAAAGGCAAGTTGTTTTTGCCTTTCATATTAAAATACAATGACTTATTTTCTGATTGCTTTAATAAGTTTAAATTTAGAAGTAATGCCGAGAAATCTTCATTTGACTTGTTTTGTTGAGGCGTTACATAATTCTGCATCAACACACCAATATCCCTCTTGACTGTGTTTTCATTAAAAAGGTGCGCATAACGAGTTTCTGCGTTTTTTCGTTTGAGAAAATTCTGTATTTGCTCTCTTGTATATTCAAAATTTCTCTCCCTATGAAAATCAATGAAAAATAGATTATAGATGCTCGCAAACTTAGATTTTACGAGCAGATAATGCAACAACCATAAAGTTCCTAAGTCTTCTACATAAATATCTTTTCCGTTCTGATTGTCAAATAAATAGTGGGCAATTGGAGTTAAACCATCTTCACCGTATAGATTAAAGGCACGCATCCAAAATCGAATAGAGGAAACCATATTTTTCCCCACACCTAACTTTATTACAGCATCTGGTGCATTAAAGTCATTGTTCGCAACGATAAAGTCATACCCCTTTTTAAGCCATAACGACTTACAATAAAAGGAATCGTGTCCTGAGAATGAATATCTTATATTTTCGGTCATATTTGTTTTTTGATTATATGCAAAAATATAGAAAAATAATCGATTTAATAGTATAAACTATTTATTAGGCTAAATATTTCGTTTATACCAATCTTTATTTTAAGATTCCACATGTAAAGCAAGTGTCAAGCTATTTTAGGACAAGACAGACACATTTCATCTCTACATCCTCCTCCCTCTCCTCTTTTTTTGTTGCACTCTCAACCTCCGTTGAAAAGCCGTTTCCTCATAATCCTCGCCGTGAACGTTTAGTAAGTTTCCGGCGGAAGGTACAGTTTCAATTAGGGCATTGCCGACGGTTTCCAATAAAGATACGTCGGAACTCCGTTGCAAGTCCGATGTTGGGTCGTAGATTGGTACAACAGTTTTCCCGATTTGCGGTTTTACATCTTCCAATCCGAATTGGCGGAACAGCGAGCGATAACCAAACTCCCTGCCTATTTCCGATGCCTTGAACGTTTCTCCTTCGTACAGAAATCGGAAACCGTAGGCTTCGCCTTGCTTGTTTCGCATCGTTTCAACGGTTATGCCGTGCTTGTCAAGTTCTTGCATAAAAGAAAGGAATCCATCTTTTCCGGTGCCGACTTTTTTACCCAAAAGCTTGTATGCAATTTTCCGCACTTCATCTTTCTTTGCTTCACGGGTCTTATCGGCTTTCGGATGTTGGTATCGCTTTTTCGCTGCCACTTGGTTGGCGATGGTCAGTCCCATTTCTCCTGCAATTTCCTCGGCAGCTCTTGCCGATCGGTTGCTCACAAAATCCGTCTGATACACCTTGCCGTTTATCCCGATGCGATTGGCAATCAGGTGGATGTGCAGGTTGTCGGAGTCTTTGTGCGTTACGGCAAACCATTGATGCTTTTCCAATCCCATTTTTTTGGCAAAATTCATTGCGATATCACGTAATTGCAGTTTCGTGAGTTTGTCTTTGTCGTCCGGTGCAATGCCAATTTCAAAGCGAAGAAACTTGTTTTTACATCGGGAATTGTGCTTTTGCATCCATTTCATTTCTTGCAGAATGTCGTGGGCAGTTTCGCTTGTCAGCAGATTTTTCTCGATAAAACTGCCCAATTTTTTGTCTCGCAACACGTATTCAATCACGGTTTTTCCGTGCGAAACGGCTTTGCCTTTTGCTATCATTTCTGCCCGAATTAAGCCTTAAAAAATTGCTCGATAACCTCTCTAATTTCCTTTGCAAGCGATTGAGTTTCGGTGTATAATCTGCCATCGCGACTTTTCATAAAGTTACCGATGTAGGTAAATCGGTTGGCGTACTGGTAGAGCAGTTTAATCCCGATTTGCTGCATTTCCGAGAACTGCGGAGCTGCCACAACTTTTCCTTTCAGGAGCATTTCACGGGCAAATTCCGACAAGTTTTTACCCGCCGATTTCGCCCGCTTGGCGATGCGGTTTTTTTCTTCCGGCGTACAGCGGATTTTTAGTTCCGATGATTTGTTTCCCATTTTTCTTTGATTTTTTGGCTAAAAAATAACGTCCAATCCGATTGACGAGAACGAAGTGATTGCAGTCTTTTCAGTCCCCGCCCGGAGCGGGGCAAGATGCAGTTTGTGGGAACAAACTGACGTCTTGCACGTTAATTCGAAAGTTCTGCCACGCATCCAATTTTTTGCTTGCTCGGTAGGCTTGCTTGTCTGAGTAAGCCACGAGTGCGGCATTACAACCTTTTCCATTGCTCGATTTCATCATGATAAGTATCCAAATGTTCCCTTGCCATATTCTCGATAAAACCCGAAACGCTGCTGCCTCGCTCACCCAATCGGCGGACAATCTCGTCCAGTCGGTCGCGGGTTTCGGCAGAGAGATAAACGGTTTTCCGGTCGGTAATTTTCGGTGGGTTGAGAAAGCTGTTTTTGTACTCTTCGAGCGACGCCTTGCGTTGTTTTTGGCTGATGCGTTTGGCGGAAATGGATAACGGTTCCGTTGGTTTTTCAGCCGGTTGAGATGGCTGGCTTGGCTCGGCGGTCTGACTGATTATTTCTTCTTTTTTTTGTTGCGATAAATTTCTTTTATCAGATGGAGGATTTCCCTCCAAGTAGGCAGCTAAATCGAAATTGCTGTTGGATTTTTTCGTTGCCATAATCTTAAAATTTTAGTCGTTTGGGTTTTAGTTTTGCTTGCGGGATTTCCATCTTTTTTCCACACAAATAATCGTTCACGTCTTTAAAATCCTCGTATCGTTTGGAAATATCCGCGACAGTCAAATTCAGCTTTTGAAGTTTCAGCAAGGCTTGTTTTCCAGCTTCGTCATTGTCTAAAAACGCGTTTATTTTTTCGTGCTTGGAGAGAAACGGAATAGCTTTTTCAAGGTTGGTAACCGAATTGAGAACGACGGCTGAAATATTGGCTTGCTTGGCTTGCAGAGTAAGCAGGCTGAGATAGTCCATAAATCCTTCAAAAAGATATACCGTTGAAGTTTTGCGGTCGAACGTGGTAATCTCTTTGGGCGGAATACAACCTTTGAAACAAGGATTTAAGGTTTCATGTCCGCCCTTATCGTTGGGAAAAGCGATAGCAAAATAGAATTTACCGTTCAACCTGTAATGAATCTCTTTACAATACTTGGATGCAATACTGATGGGAATTTTCCTTTTTCTGAGCAATTCCAGTAATGCCGGATGATTTAAGGGCTTTATTTCCAAGTCGGTTATTCCATCCGAAAACTCCTGCTGACGAAAAGAAAAAGAGTGAAGTTGCGGAAAGGAAACTGCTTGTTCGATGGTTCTCAATGCTTCCGAAACGCTGTCTGTTTGGTGTAGTTTCATTACTAAATCAATGATGTTGCCTTTCTCTCCGCTCCCGAAATCGTGCCATTGGTTGATACTGCGGTTCACTTTGAAGGAAGGATTTTTTTCGTTTCTGAAAGGCGATTTGTACCAAAGGTTATATCCGCGTTGTTTCACCGGAGTAATTCCGATACTCAGCAGATAATTTTCAATGAGTATTTGTTGGGCTTGTTCCGAATTCATAATTGTAGCGATTTTTTAAGTGATTATTTTTTCTTTTCGTCAGCAAAATTGTTTTTTGCCGAAAAGCTTTGCTGAACGTGATTTTCTTTATTTTTCTTTCCTGTTTAATAAAGTGTGATGAATTTGATGAATTGATGAAAACAGGAGTAATCCTCTAATTATCAACATTGTTTTTGTTCATCAAACGCTCATCATTTTATCACCCGGGTATATCCCGATGAAAGAGAAACAATCGCTTTTTTCTTTCATCGTCCTTTTGTTTGATGAGCATTTGATGAAGATTTGATGAGTACGTATATTCTTTATTATTAAGTAGATAAATAACATATTCATCAATTCATCAAAAAATAAGCGTTCAAAAACTCCCGCGACACGGTATAAAACCTTCCGGTCTTTTTGGTTTCGCAAAATGAAATATTTCGGGAAATGTCGCCAATCGGATTGTAGGTGGTGTATGTGAGCGTGTTCGGACTGGGAGATAATTCCCAATGGTTCTTGACGATTTTACGCAAACGGGAAATATCGGTATCGATACCTTGAAACATCAACAATGAGCGCAAATCTGTCAGGCAGAAACTTATGCTCTCAACTTGCTGAACGTCCATTATTTCCAAAAACAGCTCTTTCATTTCCACTTCCAAAGAATTGCGGTTGTAGTCGATGATGCGTTGCAGGGCATCGGTGTGTAAAAGCGAATGCTCAAACCACATTCGCGATTTCTTTTCGGTAGAAAGTTTTCTGTTAGAAAGGAAGTACAGAAATGCCGGAATTTCTTCTCGTAATTTGTGCCTGATTTCCGTGTCGGTTTTGCCCAAAACAGGTAGTTTTCGTACCCAATAACGCGTTTCTCCGGGTTGAATCATAATGGGATTGAGCTCGTTGTTTGAACACAGTAAAAATTTACCGAAAAATACGGTTTCTACACGGTCTTTCCCTTTGGCTTCGCTCTTGAACTGAAAAGCGGTACTCAGATTTTTTAACCGTTCGCTGTCTTGTTGCTTGTCAAACAAAACCTCCTCAATACCGATTAACAGTTTGTTTGCCCAGTCGGAATTGAATTGACTCCGGAAATCTTCGTTGGTGTTGAAGGTCATATTCTTTCCGAAGATATCTTTTAACAAATTCAGAAAAGTAGATTTTCCGGTGTTACGTTCTTTGGAAAGGAGCAAAAGAATAGGTAGCTTTTCAACCGGATTCAGATACAATAGCTGTACATAGTCCAATCCCAGTTCATACTGCTCACCGAAGACGTGCCGGATGACGGACAGAACGGTTTGGCAGTCGCCCGGCACAGGCGAATGCTCAAACGGTTCGTACAGGTTGAAACAGTTGCCCACTCTCTCCCGGTACCGGGTGTGAGAGGGCACGATACAGAAATCGTCGTATTTGGGAATCTGGCTGATGAAATCCTTTCCATGGTCTTGCCGGATGGTTTCGATGCTCCACGCCACACGTACTTTTGCCGTTTCGCCCGAAAGAATGGGTTTTTCCACTATTTTATAATAGGTGGTGCCTACCCGGATGTAAGATTCGGTTTTCATGGCATCAACGCATTTTTCGGCGTGCGCTGCGGGCGACGGCGCGGATGGTTTCTGTGGCATCGTGTTTTGGCTTTGTTTGGCTTTCTGCCCACTCAAGTATCTCCTTACGGGAGAAAACAAGCTTGTTGTTGTACAGGCGGTGCGGTATTTTTCCCTCGGAAGTGAGTTTGTACATTTTTCCTTTGGAAGTGGGATAACCGTTTTCGGTCAAAACCTGCAAGGCAGTTTCAAGATTTACGGTATCAAATTCAGGCTTTTGTTCTTCGCGCAGAGGGGTTAGTCCGATGACGGCTTTTTTCACGATAAGCCTGAGTTCATCGGGAGTAGTTACGATAATTTTATTCATCATTAGTTGGTTTTAATTTGTGAAACATTCAATTTGATGCCACAAAGTAAAATCATAAATAACTGAATATCAAATCGTATAAATGGTTTACATAAATCCGCTTAAAGGAATTACAGGGAATTATAAGGAAGTTTGGAGAATAAATGTAAACTGATAAAAACTAAAATCACTTTATGCTTTAACACTTTTGAACGCCAATCACAGCCAATCGACGCCAAACGTAAAGCAGTAAAGTTTTTTCGTTAATAATTCAAAAAACATGGTGGGATATAATCCAAAAACAACGGATAAAATACTGTATAAAAGGATATAACGGGATTATTTTTTGCGTAATTCTTCTAAGCTGTTCAACACCGAAGTTGCCGTTAATGTTCTAATTTCTATACCGTGACAAAATCCGATTGTACCTCTTTCTATGATTTCAGCTTCAATCCATCGGTCTAATGTGGGACGGGAAATGCCCAAAAGTGCACTCATTTCTTGTTTGGTCATCTCTTCAAATCTGTCCGTGCCCTGTTTTTCAATGTGTTTTTTCAGATTTTTGATGGCGGTCTCGATATTTTCCGGTTTGGCGGTATAAGCTGGTTTGCGTTGTTTTATACTGATAACGGCATTTTCAATGTCAAAATCTTCAAATTCGGGCATAGATTGCAGTTCAGCCAAAATGGTGTCAAAACATTTCAAGTCTGAAAGAGGAAAAGTCTTTTTGCGGGGACGGGGCATGGCGTTATTTCAATAATGTGAGTAATTCTTCAAACTTAATTCTAACATCATCCTCCGATGGAATTTCTCTGAAAGCAAGAACCGATAATTCATTTGTATATTGCTCCTTCAACTGTTCCCATAACGATTGGAAATTAGAGATTAATGGAGATGCTACCAATGATTTTTCTCTCCAACCTATTGGCTCATTAAATGTTTGTTGGTCGTGAACCAAAAGTATTTGAAATTGTTCAAAAAAGCTTGTTGAATATACAAAAGAAACGCAATCCTTATCTGACAATAAGAAATAAATGTCATAAAAATGTCGGATTTTCGACGATAAAGAACGAACGATATCCTCGTCAAATGAAAACCGTATCAATGAAACCAATTTTTCAAGCAGAGTTTGATTTTTACTCAAAACATTGATTTCGAAGGGATTTAGCAAGTACTGTTCAATATAGTCAGAACGGTTTTCGTTTACCAAAAAATCATACACGAAACTTTTTATAGGCAACTTTTCAAAAGGAATAGGATTAGCAAATGAGTTGATTTCCATTATCAAACGGTTCGACTTGTTCAATTTATCAACTGATACATACTGATATACGGATTTTCTGAATCGCGAGCCTTTACTGGTCAAATTATTGTATTCGATTTCCTCTAAATCGGTTGCCAATGATTTTTCTACGTTCCGTATAAGGCTCTTGACCTGGTTTCCTGTAAAACTTTCTTGATGCAATATGGCAATATCAATATCTTCTGAAAATCGTTGAATAATTTGGTATGCTTTTGACAGGGATGTACCTCCCTTAAAAACGACATTTTCACAATATTCCGAAATGGATAAATGATACAACGCCTTGGTTATCCAGTAATCTTTTTCGATAAATATCGGATTAATCTTGTACTTTTCAGATGTTGCACGAATTATATTTTCGAAAAGAGTTTTATTTGAATGTAGGTTCATTTTATGTTCCAGTTTTCTACGTTAGGTAATGTTTTTTTTGAAATACCCAAGTTGTATTGGGTAATAGGGTTTAGCGAAGTTCGAATGCCGTTGGCTGTGTTTTCTTCAAATTCCAATTCAACCATTGCTCCAAACAAAGCTCTTGTAGAAGGCGGATATTTAACAGCCAATTTATTAATATACTGTATTTTACCTGTAGGTATGTTTTTTATAATTGAACGTAATTTCAGTATTGAATTATTGACTGTGGTGTCCGGGATTTTCTTTATCAGTTTAATCACATCAAGAATTTTCAAGTACTCAACGTTCTCTTTTGTTATAATATTGTTTTGCCGAATAAATGTGATTTTGTAAATTCCACGTTGTATCGGCGGACGAATTTCGTTTCTACCTATCTGGATTATATTGGGTAGCTGAGTAGTCAGTCCCAATTCATTAAAAGCATTGTAGCCGGTCAAATATCCGATAATTTTACCGTTTTTCTCTAATAAATCTTTCACAACTTGATACCGATTGGGTTCTAAAACTCCAAACTCTGTTGTTTCGGGTTTATAAAATCTTCCTTTCGAAACTTTATCCAATAGTCCGCTTTCAACCATCCTATTAAGTGCTTTTATTGTAGCCTCTTTATTCTTAGGATTAGTGCCTAAATCGGAATAAGAAAAAACATATCCTTTTGAAAATCTATTTATTCTGTCTTGTATAAATTCAGTAATATTCATAAACCGTTATTTTCAGCAAAGTTACATATTTTGTCCAGTTTATTATATAAAAAACTGGACATTTTTATCAAATTCAAAAACTGTCAAGTATTTTGCTCAATTTACTTGACAATTATTTATTTTGTAAAAATCGACTTCGAATTTAAATAGTTTGTCCAGTTTTTAATGCAATAAACTGGACATTTCATCACACGTCAGCCTCCATTTTTCCTGAATTGGATTGAAGTAGCAAGCTATTAAAACTCACCCGCTCCTCTTTGGTATAACTATCAAAATAGTTTTGTGTTACTGTCCGTTTCGAGTGTCCCAATTGTTCGGCGATAAAGCTTTCCGGCACTCTGAGTTTTGCCAAAATAGTGGCGTAAGAGTGGCGTGCCGTGTAGGTGCTAATGCCGTCCATTAAGCCAATTTTCTTTGCGATAAGTTTGATTTTCTTATTCGTCAAACGTATCAGATTTTGGGTTTTGAGAAAACGTTCTTGCTCCGTATTTGTGTCATTCAGAAATGGGAATATATAGTTTTCTTTGTCAGTACTTTCATTTCCGTGCTTATCAATAATCTTTTGCATCGGCTCTAAAATCGGCACAACAATATCTTTTTGGTCTTGAGTAGTACTTTTCGTCTTTTGACGGATAAAGTATATTTCACCGTTCTTTATATTTTTGTACTTAAACTTACAAATATCATTGAAATTTGCGCCACTACAATAGAACGAGAACAGCCACATATCGCGACATTGCTCGGTTACTGCATCATCACAATCATAAGCTTCAAGTAAATGAATATCCGGCAACTGCAAAGCCATTTCTCTGCCGGAACCAGTGGGTACGATGTATTTTCCTTTGCCGAAAGGGTAATTGGCATCCGTGAGATAGGGCTCGCCATTGTTGTTGATAATTGCTCTCAAACACCGTACATACATCCCGATTGTACTTCTTCGGATTTCATTTTTCTCCATATCTTGTTGATATTCTTTCAAAAATTTCGGTGTAATCTTAGAGAATGATATTTTCTCTCCAGCAAATTTTTCTAAACTATTCAACGAGCATTGATAAATGATGGAATTTGAGATTTTGTCATTTTCTTGCAACGATTTTATTTTTACGTTAAAAGCATCATTGACGGTAAGGATATCGGATTTTCCTAGATTATGATTAAATTGCTCAATTGAAAAACTGTTATTACGTAAAAGTTCATTTATGTTTTTGACTAATACGTTATTGAAGTAAGGTATTATTTCTTTTCGCAAATCTGACAACTTCTTGATCTTTGAAGTAGGAAGCAACTCCCATTCTTCTTCTGTTAGAAAAACCCTGATTGGATAATCCGTTCTCTTACGTTTATAATAAACTCTCCATTTAAGAGGAAAAGCATTCTCTTTGTTTGCCCGACGCTTGTCAATAAACAATGAAACACTCCCGTTTGTAAATTCATATTTAAGCATAATATCGTATTTTTATTTGCCCACAATTTGCCCACAAAGTAACAAATATATCAAAATAAAAACAATACCTTATAAGGCAAAAATATTTATATAACTAAATATGAGGTATATATAAATATTTAAAAAACGATAAAAATAAAAGAAATAGATACCTTTCTGCCTTACAAGCAGAGGGTCGGCGGTTCGAATCCGTCAACGCCCACTTTCATAAAAGTCGAATGTAGAAATATGTTCGACTTTTTTAATTTTTAACCTATGTTCTGCGTGTACATACTATATTCCGAAAAATTGGATATCTACTATACCGGCTCTACCGGAAATCTGGAGGATAGGGTAAAGCGGCACAATAGAGGAGGGAGTAAATTCACAAAGACAGGAATTCCCTGGAAATTAGTTTATCAAAAAGAATTTCCGACTAAAAGCGATGCTTACAAGGCCGAACTATTTATAAAATCTCAAAAAAGCAGAAGCTATATAGAAAATTTAATTTAACGTGAGTTCGATATAAGAATTAGGACATCTACTTGAATGAAAGCTTTTTAATTTCCCATAGGGAATTAATATCAATAGTAAAATATATTAAATAGGACCTAATTCCCCGGAGGGGATATATTCCCTACGGAAAAAATGTAACCGATAAATTCATTTTATTGACATAGATGTCTTACGGACAAAAATTATATCGAACTCACGTTAATTTACAACGTTTAGCTCAGCTGGTTCAGAACACTCCGATATATCGGAGGGGTCGGCGGTTCGAATCCGTCAACGCCCACAAAAAAACCGAATGTTGCAAAGCATTCGGTTTTTATATTTTCATTTATTTTTTCCAAACAACATTCTGAAAGCCTCTTCCACTTTTCTCACCTGCATGAGTTCGATGTTGATTTTTTTCAAATCCAGGCTTTTCAGGTTTACCTGCGGGATAATCATTTTCCTGAATCCCAGTTTTTCGGCTTCGTGGATGCGTTGTTCAAGCCGGTTGATAGGACGAATTTCACCGGAAAGCCCCACTTCACCTGCCATACAAACGTGTTGTTCGATGGCGATATCGATATTTGATGATAAAATTGCAGAAATTATTGCCAAATCAATTGCCGGATCATTTACTTTAATTCCACCCGCAATATTTAAGAAAACATCCTTTTGAGCCAATTTAAATCCCGCGCGTTTTTCCAATACCGCCAGCAACATATTCAACCTGCGAAGATCAAAACCCGTGCTCGAACGTTGCGGATTGCCGTATGCGGCTGAACTCACCAAAGCCTGTACCTCAATCAGAAAAGGACGAATGCCTTCAATGGCCGATGCAATGGCTACTCCGCTCAGGCCTTCGTGGTTCTGCGAGAGCAGCAATTCCGACGGATTGCTCACTTCGCGTAGCCCGCTTTGCTGCATCTCGAATATGCCCAGCTCCGAGGTACTCCCAAAACGGTTTTTGATGGGACGCAGAATGCGGTACATGTAATGCTGATCGCCTTCGAACTGCAATACCGTATCCACAATGTGTTCGAGTACTTTAGGACCTGCAATGCTGCCCTCTTTGTTGATATGTCCGATCAGTAATACAGGAATATTGGTTGTTTTACAAAATCTCAGCAGCGCTGCCGCACACTCGCGTACCTGCGATACACTGCCCGGCGAAGATTCAATGGATTCGGTGGTAATAGTCTGGATGGAATCTACGATAAGTAAATCGGGTTTCACATTTTGAGCATGAACAAAGAGCTGTTCGAGCGAAGTTTCGCTTACAATGTAGCAATCCGGATCTTTGTGCGAAAGTCGTTCGGCACGCATCTTCAGCTGATTGACACTTTCCTCGCCCGATACATAAAGCGTTCGTTTACCCTTCATACCGAGTACAACCTGCAATACCAGCGTGGATTTCCCGATGCCGGGTTCGCCGCCTATCAGTACCAGCGAACCATTCACCAATCCTCCTCCCAGTACCCGGTTTAGCTCGTGACAACTGGTATCTGTCCGTTCTTCAGCCTGAGTCTCTACGCTGGATATAAGCACCGGTTTTTGTTTTATCGGTTCAAAACCGGCCATCGATATTTTTGAACTACTGTTTTCCTTGTGAATGATTTCTTCTACAAATGTATTCCACTCGCCGCACGACGGACATTTACCAATCCATTTCGGAGAATCTACCCCGCAGTTCTGACACACATAGACGGATCTTGTTTTAGCCATAAAGCATTATTTTTTACACAAAGATAACTTTTTAAATTTTTTATTTACTATTGTTCTGTGAAAATTATAAGATCCCTCGCTATGCTCAGGTTGACAAGGATTTAACCTGCGTTACTGGAGGAGGGTTGTTGGTTGGCGGCGAAAACGCCAACCAACAACCCTCCAAAAAGATAAAATGTTAATTGTCATTTCGAATGGAGTGAGAAATCTGATTTATTTATTGTTTGCCGGATGAAAATGATTTTTATTTTGAACATCCCTGAATTGAATTTGGTAAATAAAAACACCTGATTTGAATATCACAGGCTGCAGGTATTTGTAATCTACTGTTTTCAGAATTACAGGCGATAATTTTCAGCATCTTAACCTGCTTTCCGGAATGATATTTTTTTTGTAATTTTGCACCCAATTTTTGATTAACAGGTCATTTCACTTACTGAATGACTTTTGTAAATTCATGTTGTCTGTATGAAAAATTTTAAAGAATATTCCGGTCTTAATCTTTCGGAAGTAAACAAAAAGATACTCGAATACTGGAACGAGCATGACATGTTCCGTAAGAGTGTCGAAATCCGCGAAGGACACCCTTCATTTGTGTTTTATGAAGGTCCGCCTTCGGCCAACGGCATGCCGGGCATTCACCATGTGATGGCGCGCACCATCAAGGATGTGTTCTGCCGCTTCAAAACCATGCAGGGATTTCAGGTAAAACGGAAAGCCGGATGGGATACCCACGGACTTCCGGTGGAACTGGGCGTGGAGAAAGCCCTGGGAATAACCAAAGAAGATATCGGGAAAACCATCACCGTGGAAGAATACAACGCAGCCTGCCGCCACGATGTAATGAAATACACCAGAGAATGGGAAGACCTGACCGAGAAAATGGGCTACTGGGTGGATATGAACGATCCGTATGTAACATACGACAACCGGTACATCGAAACACTCTGGTGGTTGCTCAAACAGCTGTACAACAAGGGATTACTCTATAAAGGCTACACCATACAGCCGTATTCACCGGCTGCAGGCACCGGACTTTCCACCCACGAGCTGAACCAGCCCGGCTGTTACCGCGATGTGAAAGATACAACGGTGGTAGCGCAGTTTCGCCTCTCCCCATCCCTCTCCAAAGGAGAGGGAGTTGCTCGTAATTTGAACGAAAAGCTAATGCAGATTTTTGCACTCAATGCCCCTCCTTCGGAGGATTTAGGGGGCTTGTATTTTCTCGCCTGGACAACTACTCCCTGGACACTCCCTTCCAATACCGCATTGGCAGTAGGTGCGAACATTGATTACGTGCTTGTAAAAACTCAAAACCCATATACCAAAGAAAAAGTTAGTCTGATTTTGGCTGAAAACCTGCTTTCATCTGTTATGGGTAAAAACGAGTACGAAGTACTCGGTAAATGCAAAGGAAAAGACCTGGAGGGAATTGAATATGAGCAGCTTATTCCCTGGGTAAATCCGGGTGGAAAAGCTTTCGAAGTCGTTATCGGCGATTTCGTAACTACGGAAGACGGAACCGGAATTGTGCACATTGCTCCCACATTTGGTGCTGATGACGACCGCGTGGCTAAGCAAAACGGTATTTCGCCGTTAATTTTGATTGATAAAGACGGCAACAGACGTCCAATGGTAGATTTGACAGGAAAATTCTACAAAATAGAGGATTTGGATGCTGATTTTGTAAAAAATAGTGTCAATACAGACTTGTATGCTGAGTTTGCCGGACGTTTTGTAAAAGAGGAATATAAAGATTCTCCAACCTCTCCGAAGGAGGGGCTAAACTCTCCCCCTTCGGGGGAGCCGGAGGGGGCTTTGGATGTTGATTTGGCAGTTATGCTGAAACAGCAGGGTTTGGCATTCAAGATTGAAAAACACATTCACAGTTATCCACACTGCTGGCGAACGGATAAACCGGTGCTTTATTACCCGCTTGACAGCTGGTTTATAAAAAGCACAGCCTGCCGCGAGGAGATGATAGCACTCAACAACACCATCAACTGGAAACCGCAATCGACCGGAACCGGCCGGTTCGGGAAATGGCTCGAAAATCTGCAGGACTGGAATCTGAGCCGCAGCCGTTACTGGGGTACACCGCTGCCCATCTGGCGAACAGAAGATGGTACAGAAGAAATATGCATCGGATCGGTGGAAGAATTGATGGATGAGATTGAAAAATCCATCCAGGCCGGATGGATGGCAGAAAATCCGTTCAAAAATTTCAAAGTGGGAGAGTACACTGCCGAAAACTACGATACAAAAAATATAGACCTCCATCGTCCGTACGTGGATAATATCATTCTGGTATCCGCTACGGGCAAACCGATGAAGCGCGAAACAGACCTGATCGATGTGTGGTTTGACAGCGGAGCTATGCCTTTTGCACAGTTACATTATCCGTTTGAGAGCCTATCCCAAACCCTTTCCGAAGGAAAGGGCTTAAGCGAACAGCCAAAAAAGAAAGGTTTTGGGTATACGACGGCAGACCCGGCTCTTTATGAAATATTAAAAGAGAATGCAAAGAAACACAAAGAAAATCCGACTCAGGCAGAAGAAGTTCTTTGGTCGTATCTGAAGGGTAAAAAATTAAATGGCTATAAATTCAGAAGAGAACATATAATCTATGATATGATTGTGGATTTTGTCTGTCTGAAGGAAAAACTGGTCATAGAAGTTGATGGAAAATATCATGAAGATGACGATGTTAAGAAATTAGACCAGTTAAAGACACAGATTCTGAAAGAAAGAGGATTACGGGTAATCCGTTTTGGTAATGAAGAGGTATTAGGAAATATCGAGGGTGTACTTGATAAGATTATTAATGAACTTAAGCAATCGCACCATGTTGCTCCCTTCCCTTCGGGAAGGGTTGGGGATGGGCTTTCGGGCCTTTTCCCTGCCGACTTCATCTCCGAGGGTGTTGACCAGACACGTGGCTGGTTCTACACGTTACATGCCATCAGTGCGATGATCATGGGATCCGTTGCCTTCAAAAACGTGATTTCCAACGGATTGGTGCTCGATAAAAGCGGCAATAAAATGTCAAAACGGCTTGGTAACGCCGTTGACCCGTTTTCTACCATCGAAAATTACGGTTCCGATCCGCTCCGCTGGTACATGATGACCAACGCATCGCCCTGGGACAACCTGAAATTCGATATTGAAGGTGTGGAAGAAGTGCGCCGCAAATTCTTCGGTACACTTTACAATACCTACTCGTTTTTTGCCCTGTATGCCAACGTAGATAATTTCTCGGCAGCTGATGCCGAAATTCCGGTTTCGGAACGTCCTGAAATTGACCGCTGGATTATTTCATTGCTCAACACCCTGGTAAAAGATGTGAAGTCGTATTACGAAGATTACGAACCGACCAAAGCCGGACGCGCCATTTCGGACTTTGTGGGTGAAAACCTGAGCAACTGGTACGTACGCCTCAACCGCAAACGCTACTGGGGTGGTGAGTACGATAAAGATAAAATCGCTGCTTATCAGACACTTTATACCTGCCTGGTTACCGTGGCACAACTTATGGCACCGATTGCTCCGTTTTATGCCGACCAGTTGTATTTGGATTTAACAGCCCCCCATCCCCCTCAAGGGGGAGCGTCAGAAGCGTATCTCAATGTTTCAGAAAATGTTGAGATGCCCGTAAGTTCTCCCCTTTCGGGGGAATTAGAGGGGGCTTCTGTTCATCTGACTGACTTCCCGGAATTTGATGAAGCATTAATCGACAAAAATCTCGAAGAATGTATGCAACTGGCGCAGCAGATATCTTCCATGATACTCGCGCTACGCCGTAAAGCTGAGAAAAAGGTTCGTCAGCCCCTCTCTAAAGCCGTGATACCTGCACCGGATGAAAAAACATACGAACAAATCAGGTATGTAGCTGATCTGATAAAAGCCGAAGTGAACGTAAAACAGCTGGAAATCATCTCAGCCGATGCCGATATGGACAGCCTGGTGAAAAGGGTAAAACCGAACTTCAAAACACTGGGAAAGAAATACGGCAAACAGATGAAAGAAATTGCAGCGGCACTGCCCGGAATGACCAAACAGCAAATTGCTCAGATAGAACAAAAAGGTGAATACATACTTACACTGCCATCGGGCGATGTAATCCTCACACCCGAAGATGTGGAGATATTCACCGAAGACATGCCCGGATGGCTGGTGGCAAATGAAGGAAATCTGACCGTAGCCCTGGATATTGATGTGAACGAAACACTGCAACGCGAGGGCATAGCCCGCGAACTGGTGAATCGCATACAGAACATACGAAAATCAAGTGGCTTCGAAATTGTGGATAAGATAGACATACAAATTCAGAAGCAGGATCAGATAAATGCCGCCGTGACCGAATTTTCGGAGTACATCGCCGCACAGGTTCTGGCCTCCTCCATTGCGTTGGTTGAAGCTGCCGAAAATGCTGCAGAACTCGATTTCGAAGACTTCACAGTGAAGATTGTGGTGGCAAAAACAATAATTTCATAACATTTGTAAAATAATTGTTATTTTGAAATTAAATGCGTATTTTCGCACATTCATTTAGGAAATAAACTGTTGAACCTGATAAACATGCTGAATTATGACTCAAAAAGAAAAAACAAGATATACTGACAAGGAACTGGAAGAATTTCGTCAGATAATTCTGGAAAAACTCGAAAAAGCCCAGAAGGATTATGAATTGCTCCGTACCGGATTGAACAATTCCGACGGAAACGACGTTTCGGATACTTCGCCCACATTCAAGGTTATGGAAGAAGGAGCCTCCACCCTCGGCAAGGAAGAAACCGGACAGCTGGCACAACGCCAGATGAAATTTATCCAACACCTGCAGGCAGCACTCGTACGCATCGAGAACAAAACGTACGGAATATGCCGTGAAACCGGTAAACTGATACCGAAAGAACGCCTGCGTGCCGTTCCGCATGCCACACTGAGCATCGAAGCGAAAGAAGGCAGCAAAAAATAGCACACGAAGCTAAAGGATTCGGTGTTAAAAAGTTAACTTACGGACTAAAAAATAAATCATTCGACAGCCGAAAACACAAAACGGTTGTCGAATTTTTGTATGAGAAAACTAACTAAAGCATGTCAATTAAAACTAAATCCATCTTATTGATCATCCTGCTTTTACTCATCGATCAGGCATCAAAAATTTATATCAAACTGAATTTTGCGCTTGGCGACGAAGTGGAAGTTTTTCCCTGGTTTAAGATTTTATTCATCGAAAACAACGGTATGGCCTTCGGGATGGAGCTTGTAGGTAAATTATTCCTTACGCTCTTCCGGATTACCGCTGTAGTTTTCCTGTCGTATTTTATCAGTAAATTAATACGCCAAAATGCCCGTCAGGGATATATACTGGCTATTTCCATGCTCACAGCCGGAGCTGCCGGCAATATCATCGATTCGGTATTCTACGGCGTCATTTTCAACGAAAGTACTCCCTATCAGGTTGCTACCCTCTTTCCCGAAGGGGGCGGCTATGCCTCCCTCTTTTATGGCAAAGTAGTTGATATGCTCTATTTCCCCCTCATTACCAATGCCGGCGGCGAAACGGTATTCTTCAGGTATATATTCAACGTGGCCGATTCCTGTGTAACGGTTTCTGTATTCATCATCCTGCTGTTTTTCAGAAAAGACCTGAACCACAGCCTCGAATCTAAAAAAACTCCCGAAACTTCCCATGAAGAAAAAGAGTAACATCCTGTTTCTGTTAATGGTGGCAGTGCTGCTCCATGTTTTTCTTACATCGTGCGACAGACGACCGGAGGGTGTACTGAACTCCCGCAGCATGGAAAATCTGCTGGTGGAAATGCACCTGCTCGAAGGATCGCTGCGGGCATCCGGAGGTTACTACGGATCGGGAACCGATAAAATGGAGTACTACAACGCACTTTTTGATAAATACGGCATCACGGTGGATGAGTTTGACTCGAGCCTGGTGTGGTACACCAAACATCCGAAACAATTCGAACGCATTTATCTTAACGTGGTAGGCCGCATTGATACGCTGAGCGCCGAAATCCTTCGGGGAAAATACCATCCTGTGGATTCTTCTGCCCGCTCGGGCGAAATGAACCTTTGGACAAAGGCAACCAAATACGTCTTCACGAAAGATTCGGCGCGTAATAAGCTCGAATTCAAAATCGAAAATGTGGAATTGCTGCCCGGCGATGTGTATAAGTTGTCGTTTCTGCGTCGCTCGGCCCCTTCGGATTCCAGCCGCAATCCGCATGCAGTGTTGTATGTGAACTATGCCAACGACGTTGTCGACAGCATTTACACCCGTACACCCAACGACAGTGTTTTGCGCCGCTATACGCTAATTTTCAAGGCACGGAAAAATCTTCCGGTCAGGTCGCTGAGCGGTTACCTGCTCGGCACCGAATCTTCGGCCGGAAAAATGAACGCAAGCGTGGACAGCATCCGGCTTATCCGCAGGTACAATCCTTTCAAACAGGACAGTATCCGGGCAGCCATGCATAAAATGGACTCAACGCTTGTTGTCGCTGATTCGCTTCAAACCGCTGCCGCCGATTCATCAAAATCTCTCCGGAAAGATACATTGAAATCTGTTCCCGGTGATAAGGCATTACCAAAAAAGTTGATTCCCGGTAAAGGGAAAAGATTACAGCAGGTCCGTAAACTCGAGGCGCCTCAATGAAAATAAATAAAAAGTCCGCAGGTACTAAAACCTGCGGACTTTTCTTTTTCTTCCCATCACGTTACGCCGTTAATATCCCAGTATCTTCAGCATGGATTTATAGCTTTGCTCCTTGGCAAAGAGTTTGGTAAAGTATTCGCCGTCTTCGTCCTTGTCGATAATGACCATTTTCGGAGCCGGAATAAGGCAGTGCTGTATCCCGCCGAAGCCGCTCAGCGACTCCTGGTAAGCCCCCATGTGGAAGAAACCGATGTATTGCTCGCGTCCCAACTGCATTTTGGGCAGAAACACTGCATTGGAGTGCACCTCGGCGTTGTAGAAGTCTTCGCTGTCGCACGTGAGCCCGCCCAGGTTCACCCGCTCGTATTCCGAATCCCAGTTGTTGATGGCCAGAAACACATACCGCTGGTTGATAGACCAGGTATCCGGCAGGGTGGTCATAAACGAGCTGTCGATCATATTCCAGAGTTCGCGGTCGTTCTGCTTTTTCTGGTTCACGATGGAGTAGAGCATGGCACCGCTTTCACCTACGGTAAATGAGCCGAATTCGGTAAAAATGTGCGGTTCGGGTACTCCGTTTTGGTTGCAGATGAGCTTTATCTGATTCACAATTTCTTCGGCCATGTACTCGTAATCGAACGTGAAATCCATGTGGGTTTGTATCGGGAATCCTCCGCCGATGTCCAGGCTGTCCAGTGTAGGACAAACTTTCTTCAGTTCGCAGTAGAGATTGACTGCTTTACTGAGTTCGTTCCAGTAGTAAAGCGTGTCTTTTACTCCGGTGTTGATGAAGAAATGAAGCATCTTCAGTTCCACCTGTTCGTTGGTAGCTATCTTTTCTTCGTAATAAGGGATGATATCGTTGTAGCGAATACCAAGCCGCGAGGTGTAAAAGTCAAATTTCGGCTCTTCTTCCGAAGCAATGCGGATACCCACCTTGAATTTTTCCTCAAAATCATTCATCAGCAGATCGAGTTCGAAAATGTTGTCGAGTATCGGAATCACGTTGGTGAATCCCCGTTTGATCAGGTTCTGGATGTTCTCCACATACATCGGGCGTTTGAATCCGTTACACAGCACGAAGGTCTGCGGGGTGAGCAGCTCCTGTTCGTAGAGTGTTTCGATGATGTTGATGTCGAATGCCGACGAAGTTTCGATGTGGGCGCCGTTTTTGAGCACCTCTTCCATTACGAATGAGAAGTGAGAACTCTTTGTGCAGTAGCAGTAGTGGTACGTGCCCTCGTAGTCAACCTTGGCCATCGCCACGTTGAACATACGCCGTGCCTTCTGAATAGCTTCCGTAATGCGGGGCAGGTACGATATCCGCAGCGGAGTCCCGTACTGCTTGATAATGTCCATCAACGGGATGCCGTGCCAGTAAAGTTCGTTGTCTTCCACCGTGAATTCATCGTTCGGGAATTCGAAGGTTTGTTCGATCAGATCGTAATACTTATTTTTCATTTCTTTGCTTTAAATAAAGATGAATAATCCATGTAAATAATCCGGATGCGCTGAAAAAAATCAAAGTAAATAATGCGGATTTGATTTTTTTTGTGCAAACAGGGTGCAAATATACAAATACTTTGAATAATAACGGATTGTATGAAACGAATATTTTCAAAACAATTCAGCTTTACGGTTGTTAAAGTAACAACTAACTTCAGTAATAATTAACTGCTAACTTCAAGAATAATTAACTGCTAACTTCGAGTTAGCAGTTAATTATTACTTCCGGCGTTGAAAATACGCCGGCAGAGTTTTTTAAAAAATGCAACAGCTATTTTAAGTAACAGCTAACTTCAAGTTAGCTGTTACTTAAACAGTATTTCGTTGTTTTTCTTCGGAATTTGACTTAACTTTGTTCCTACGATTCTTTGGAAACAATTAATAAACAATAATAATAACAATTAAAATTACAAATTATGCGAAAATTTACTTTTTTGAAAATGATGCTTCTGGCTGTGGTTATGCTGGCGGGAAGTATGGGTGTGATGGGACAGGCAAATATTATTCCTGTCAGAACGGATGTTTCCGGATTTACAACCTGGTCTGATACTGATGTGGCAGGAACAACATACATTCAATTGCTCAAAGCAACTTCTGTAACGATAACTCCTACAATGAATTTTGATAATTATACTGATGAAACATTAAACTTCAAAGCAAGAACTTTTGGGGGAACAAACGCAACTGAAAATGAATTATTTGTAGCAATATCAATTGATAACGGATTAAATTGGACAGATTTAGGCTCCAGAACTCCAGCCTCATCAACTTTAACAGCAGTTGAAGCATTTAATTTAAGTTCATATAGTGGCACTCAGGTTAAAGTAAAATTCTATGTAAAAGGAACAAATGCTTCTATTGGAGTCGGAATTGATGATATTACCTTTTCAGGTAATACAACAAGTCCTTCTATCACTGCCACTCCGACTACTTTAACTTCATTTTTTGCTTATGTTGGTAAAACTTCAAGTAAGACATTGTCTGTTAGTGGAGCAAATTTGACAGCAGATATACAGATAGTTTTAGGTGGTACAAATTCAACACAATTTAGTGTTATCCCAACTTCATTAACTCAAACTGGTGGAACTGTATCAGCTACAGATGTTATTGTCACATATCAACCAACAGAAACCGGTTCTCACACTGCTACATTGACTTTAAGCAGTGCAGGTGTAACTGATGTGGTTTATACCTTAAACGGAACTTCCAACTTTGAACCATTGGCAGCACCCGTAGCTAATGAGGTTACAGAAAAATCGCAAACTGGTTTTACTGCTACTTGGGAGGCTGTCACAAATGCAACAGAATATGAATTGAACGTTTACACAAAAGCCGGAACAGCTACAGGCGAACCATTTGATGCGGCTCCAACAGCTCCAACAGATTGGCAATTTACAGGAATTTCTAGTTATACTTCATCATCAACCGGATATTATGGCCTGACAGCTCCTTCTGTGAAATTTGATACATCAAATGATATGATTGTAACTCCAGTATATAATTCAATTCCTTCAAAAATAAGTTTTTGGTATAGAGGAGCTTCAACTGACGCTACAAGTGCATTGCTTGTTGAAGGAACAGCAAATGGAACAACCTGGACTTCAATTGATAATATAAATCCGCTCTCAACTTCAGGAGTTGTGAAAGAATACTCAAATATAGCTAATTATAATCAGTTTAGATTTACATACACTAAAGGTGCCGGTAATTTAGCTTTTGATGATTTTACAGTGTATAGCAGCGATTATGCTATTACCCCCATCACCAACTCTCCATTTACCGGAATTACGGGAACGAGCCAGGCAGTTACCGGATTGAGCAATGCCTATACGTATTACTATACCGTAGTTGCTAAAAACACCAATGTAACTTCACCTGTTTCAAACGAAATAGTTGTGGCGCTAACTCCCACCGGTCTCACCTCTACCCGTATTGATGCTCAGGCACGTGCATACAGGGGTAAAGTGCTCTTTGAGGCTGCTGCCGGCGAAAGCGTGGAAATTTACAATACTATCGGTCAGAAACTGGTGAGCACCACGGCTGTGGACGGACTGAACGAAGTGCCGGTAAACGCTGCAGGTGTACTGGTGGTAAAAGTCAGCAACCGCGTATCGAAAGTGATCTTGTAAGTAATTAACAGCTAACTTTTAATTAACAGCTAACTTCAGGTTAGCTGTTAAATATTCTAACAAACTCTGCTGGCATTGAAAATACGCCGGCAGAGTTTTTTTTAAAAGTAACAGCTAACTTGAAGTTAGCAGTTACTTTAATTTTTAACCCTTGTACTTTTTACTAATTCAGAAAAATGTTATACCTTTGACTTTTCAATCTCATTCATAACAATTTACAAACAATTAAAAATTATACACTTATGAGGAAATTTACTTTTTTATTTGCTTTCGCCATTTTACTGTCTACGTTTGGTATTAAGGCGCAGGTTGTTATTAGTCAGGTTTACGGTGGAGGTGGAAACACCGGTGCCACTCTTACACATGACTTTATCGAATTGTACAACAGAGGTACTGCAGCTGTAGATATAAGTGACTGGTCTTTACAGTATGCATCAGCAACTGGTACACCTGGTTTTACGAACATACATGGATTTGCATCTGGTACAATTATTCAGCCCGGAAAATATTTTCTTGTTCAGGAAGGAAAAGGTTCAGCGGGTACTACAGCGTTACCGACGCCTGATCATATTCCTACAAACGCTCTAAATATCTCAGGAACAAACGGAAAGGTTGCTTTGGCAAATAGTACAACAGCGGTTACAGGTCCAGCTGATGCTACTGTTATAGATTTTGTTGGATTTGGAACTGCAAATCAATATGAAGGCTCAGGAGCCGTAGCCGCATTGACAAATACTACAGCTGCTATTCGTGCTGGAAATGGCGCAACTGATACGAATAATAATAGTGCAGATTTCTTTACAGGAACACCAAATCCTCGAAACAGTTCATATAGCGCTTCTGCAGCTACTGCACCTTCAATCACTCCAGCTTCTGGCAATATTTACGCACCAATAACCGTTACGATCACTGCAGCTGCAGGCGCTTCAATTTATTACACTACCAATGGTTCTGAACCTACTAATGCCAGCACTGCCTATACAGCACCTTTTAATGTAAGTGCCACTACTATGGTAAAGGCTATTGCATACGAAACCGGTAAAAATCCAAGTTCAGTGGCTGTTGCCACCTATACACTTGTAACTGCTAATACGGTAGCGAATATTGCTGCTTTAAGAGCAATTACTTTACCTTCAACCGAAGTGTATAAACTCACCGGTGAAGCGGTACTGACGCTCAAATCGGCAACACGTAACGCCAAATATATTCAGGATGCTACCGGAGCCATAGTTATCGATGATGCTTCAGGAAAAATCACTACTAACTACAATTTGGGTGATGGAATTACAGGCATAACCGGAACCTTAGCACTTTTTCAAAATATGCTTCAGTTCACTCCAATCGGTGACCCGGGAGCTGCTACTTCTACCGGTAAAACAATCACCCCGCTATCGGTTAATCTGGGCGATATAACAAGTGATCATCAGGCAAAACTGGTAAAAGTGTCCGGATTAACAATAAGCGATATTGATGGTGGAACAGGATTATTTGTGGCATCAAAAAGCTACAACCTCAACGGAGGAACTAATCCGGTACTGCGTACACAGTATGCTGATCGGGATTATATCGGAGCAACTATCCCAACTGCCCCACAGACTATTGTGGGAGTTGTACTCGTTTACGGAACAACCATACAATTGGTACCACGCAGTTTGGCTGATATCTCTACTGGTGTTTCCAAAACCCGTATGCAGGACCTGAGTGTATGGACTGCTGCCGGTAAAATCAACTTCAATGCCGCAGCCGGCGAAATGGTAGAAGTGTACAACACACTGGGTCAGCGCCTTTACAACGCTGCAGCCACCGAAGGGCAAAATCAGGTTCAGGTTAGTCTGAAAGGTGTGGCCATCGTAAAAGTGGGAAACCGCGTGGGCAAGGTGATTTTGTAGTAAATATTTGTATATTAAAATAACATAATAATTAAAAGAGTGTTATAGAAAAAATCTATAACGCTCTTTTTAGCATTCACATTCTTATGAACATTTTCAAATCTGTCTTTCTGCCTGTATTGCTTTTTTTATGTGTATTTCACACACAAGCGGTGCCCGCTTATCCATATCCCGTTACCATCGCCCAGCCTGACGGCACTACGCTTACCGTTATCCTGAAAGGGGATGAGTTTCACCGTTACCATACTACCGAAGACGGGTATTTAATAACCAAAGACAACAGCGGTGTTTTCAACTATGCCCGGATGGAGTCTTCCGGCAGGTTAATCAGCACCGGAGTGAAAGCCGCCGATGCTGCCCGCCGTACTACCGCAGAGCGTGAACTTATTGCCGGTTTGAGCCATGCCACAATTCCGGCGGCAGTCAACAAACAGATGCGCTCCAAACGGGCTGTGCCAGCCGCAGTTAAGGCAGCTCCGGCCAGATTTCCCGGTCAGGGCTCACCCCGTTCGCTGGTCATTCTGGTAAAATTCAAGGATTTAGACTTTGTAACACCCAATCCTCAGGCTGCATTTACCGATCTGCTCAACCAGCAGGGATACAGTGCCAACGGCGGCACCGGATCAGCCCGCGATTATTTCAGGGATAATTCCATGGGCACTTTCAGCCCGCAATTTGACGTGGTAGGACCTTATAAACTGAATAACAATTTCAAGTATTACGGGGAGAATGATGCAGATGATTACGACATTAATCCGGTGCAGATGATTGTGGATGCCTGCGCGAAGGCGGACTCTGCCGGCGTGGATTTCTCCATTTACGATACTGACGGCGACGGACTGGTGGACAATGTTTTTGTGTACTATGCCGGATACAACGAAGCAGAATGGGGTGGCGAAAACACCGTATGGCCGCATCGCTGGGGTGTTTATCCTACATCCATTTACGGCGGCGATTCCAATTACAGCGGAACAGTGGCTTCGGTCACTTTCGACGGGAAACGGGTGGAAGACTACGCCTGTACCTCCGAATTGCGGGGAAAAACAGGAAGTAATATGGCCGGAATCGGCACGTTTACCCATGAATTCGGTCATGTACTTGGTCTGGCCGATATGTATGCCACCGACGGAGCAACGCATCAAACCCTGTCGTACTGGAACATTATGGATGCCGGTGCCTACCTCAACGAAGGACGTACGCCGCCGGCTTACAACGCCTTCGAGCGGTTTCAGCTCGGTTTTCTTACACCCGAGCTGTTGCAAAACAATTCGGTGAATGTATCGCTGGATACCCTGCTCAGCAGCAACAAGGCATACCTCATCTCATCCACTGAAACTCACAACCTGAACTTCAACGATCCTACTCCGGCAGAGTTTTTCCTGCTGGAAAACCGGCAGAACAAGGGCTGGGATAAGTTCCTGCCCGGACACGGGATGCTCCTCTACCGGATTTTTTACAATGAGACCGACTGGTACTACAACGAACCCAACAATGACCCGGACGCCATGGGAGTGGATATCCTGGAAGCAGACGGAATTGCCAGTGATGCTACATTGGCCGGAGATCCGTTTCCCGGCACTTCAGGTGTTACATCTTTTGATTTGATCAGCCGCGCGGGTACTCCGTTTAATAAAGAAATTCGGGCAGTTGCTGAAAACAATGGAAAAATCACTTTTTCAATCCTCACGCCACTCGGAATTCCCGTTGTTCCAACGGATGCTAGCACTATTACGGTAAACGGTACAGGATTTAATGCTGCCTGGAATCCGGTGACAGGAGCAAACAGCTACCTGGTGGATGTGTACACCAAAACAGAAGGGGGAGGCATCCAGACCATTTTGACGGAGAATTTTACGAATTTTACAAAAGGACAGCCTAATGGAAGTCCCGACGGTACAGATATTTCATCGAAATTAGACGATTATACCCAAATGACCGGGTGGACAGGAACCAAGGTATTTCAGGCTGGTGGAAGTGCTAAAATCGGAAGTTCCAGCAATCTGGGATATTTGGTTACGCCAGCATTAAATCTTTCGGCCGATGGTGGAAATTTCACGTTGCAGTTTGACGCTATGGCCTGGAGTGGAGATGATAAATCATTGAAGATATTCGTCAACGGTCAGCAGGTGCATACTGTTACCGACCTCGATAATTCTACCTATACCTTCAAAACCTATACGCTTCCCCTTACCGGCGGAAACGCCTCAACGGTAATCCGTTTTGAAGGAAATAAGGCTTCAAAAGGTCGTTTCATACTGGATAATGTTTTGGTTACACAGGGTACGGGCGGAGTAAAAATTCCGGTATTGAATTCACCATTCAGTACTACCGAAACTTCCTATCAGGTTTCAAACCTGGAATCTGCCAAATCATACTATTATTCCGTGCGGGCAGTAAACGAATGGCAGACATCAGCCCTTTCCGGTGAAGTAGGACCAATCTCGCTGGTCACTACCGGAACAGAGAAAATACATTCCGACAGACTACACGTATGGGTGAATGACCGTGCTTTGTGTTTTTATTCCAGCGAAGGAGAAAATGTAGAGGTATTCAACCTTAGCGGTCAGAAAATGCTGATTTCAAAAACTTCAGAAGGGTTAAACATACTGCCTGTACAAATTTCGGGAGTACTCATAGTCAAAGTCGGAAACCGTGTTGGGAAGGTGATAGTACCATAAAAGTATCCCTCTCTTACTTCCTCTCGGAGCAATCGTCCCGACTTAAAAAAAGGAAAGGCTTCCGGGAAATTGCAGTGGAAGTCAAGCGGGAGTCACCATCTGATTAATTTACAAAGAGGCTGTCTCAAAATGAATTTTTGCTTTCTTTTTGAAAGCAAAAGTCGGCTTCGAAGTTAGATATTGTAATGTTATATTGCTAAATACTGCATTTATTGCTTATTATTATGGCAAAATGAAAGAGGATGTCCTATTTCGAGACATCCTCTTTTTCATTATAAATGTTCACAAATTACTTACGGGGATTTGTCAGAATCACGGGTATTTTGTAATTCGTATCCTGTATGAAAATACTATGACGTACTCTATCCTGTCGTATTGTTCCGGATAAATTTATCGAAACAAGGGGCTGCAGCCCCTTGTTTAAAATATATATCTGCGTGTTGCCTGAAAAATATGCTAACATCTAAATCCCTGCAAGTGAAACCGCACGAAGCAGTTGGCAAAA
>SAAL01000118.1 GCA_009929445.1 Bacteroidia bacterium | reverse complement strand
TCGCCCACCGACAATGAATGATGAAGATTTAAAAGCGACGGTTGTTGAAAGTCTTTCAATCGTGTTTGCCACACGATTCAATTCCCGCAAAAAACGGGAAAAGCTGTGAGGCTACAGGAAAAAGTCTGGATGAGTTATGTTTCATAATTTAATTTCAATCTGTTGAACTTTTCAATTGAATATTTTGTTTTCTAACATAAGAATAAAAAGTTTAACTAACAAAAATCAATTATGGGAATATTAAGCTGGATTTTATTGGGTTTAGTTGCCGGTGCCATAGCCAAAGCTATTCATCCCGGACCAGACCCCGGTGGCTGGTTAATAACCATCCTGCTCGGAATTGCAGGAGCATTTGTAGGTGGGTTGATAGGTTCGTTGATTGGCTGGGGAGGTATGGATTCTTTCAGCATCAAAAATCTTATCCTGGCCGTTGGCGGATCCATTCTGCTACTCTGGCTCTACCGAATGATGAAAAAAAGGTAACTGAACGAAATGAAAAAATAAATGCCGGGCTGATTTGGTCCGGTATTTTTTTTCACAGAATTTTAAAATAAAAAGACAAAGCACTTATTTGTTTTAAATTTATGGTTATCCGCATAGTGACCTAATCTTGTATTTCGGGCTGAAAGCCCGGCTTATTTTAGCCCCACCCAACGGGTGGGGCAAATGATAAAACCAAGATATAACGGGCTGAATACAAAGTATCGGCGTAACCAAAACCAACTTATATGCTAAACTGCCCTTACAGGGCGCCGTTATGATCTTTCAATTTATTAACCCAAGGCGTTGAAATTGGGCTGAAACAAATATGCCTTTCAGACAAAAAAACAATTTTATCAGGACACTTTTACGGATAATCATTTATTTTTTTATCCTTCCCGATATCAATATTAACAAAAAATAATTAACTTTGAAATTCAATTCTAAAACTAACAATCATGGCTCTACAAGTTGGCGATAAAGCCCCAGAGGTATTGGGAATAAACCAGGATGGCAACGAAATCAGACTTACAGATTTTGCCGGGAAAAAACTGGTTCTCTATTTTTATCCGAAAGACAACACTCCCGGCTGTACGGCTCAGGCTTGCAGTCTGCGCGATGAGTATGCCGTTTTGCGCGGTAAAGGTTACGAAGTGCTGGGCGTAAGCGTGGACAGCACTGCTTCACACCGGAAATTCATCGAAAAATATGATTTGCCATTCAACCTGATCAGCGACAGCGACAAAACACTTTCGGAACAGTTTGGTACCTGGGGTGAAAAGAAATTGTATGGAAAACCGTACATGGGCATGCTGAGAACTACATTTCTGATTGATGAAAATGGAATTATTGAGAAAGTTTTCACACCCAAAGAAGTAAATACGAAAGAACACGGGAAGCAGGTGGCAGGCCCCCCGGCCCCCTAAAGGGGGAGTTTTTAGTGTATTGGTCTATTGGTTATTGGTGTATTGGTGTATTGGTGTATTGGTGTATTGGTGTATTGGTGTATTGGTGTATTGGTGAATTGGTGAATTGGTGAATTGGTATATTGGTCTATTGGTCTATTGGTGAATTGGTGTATTGGCACATTGGCACATTAGCACATTGGCACATTAGCATATTAGCACATTAGCATATTAGCATATTAGCATATTTTTACGAATATTAAATCTTACATTATTCTCTTGCCCCCCATTAGGGGCCGGGAACTTTTATTTTATGAGAAACAATTTTAATCCCTGGCATCAGGTGACGCCACAGACCAAAGAGCCTGACGTAGTGAAAGGTATCATTGAAATACCGAAAGGCAACCGTGCCAAGTACGAACTGGATAAGGAGAGCGGACTGCTGCGACTCGACCGGGTGCTCTACTCCTCCATGTACTATCCTCACAACTACGGCTTTATTCCGCAGAGCTTCTGCGACGACCACGACCCGCTCGATATTCTGATTCTCTCGCAGATAAAGGTTGAGCCACTCTGCATCGTGGAAGCGAAGGTTATCGGGGTGATGCGCATGCTCGACAACGGCGAAGCGGACGATAAGATAGTGGCTGTGGCTGCCGGCGACCCAAGTGTAAACCACTACAACGACATCTCTGAACTACCGCCACACATGACTACGGAGATTATGAGCTTCTTTGAAGACTATACCAAACTGGAAAACAAAACGGTGGTGGTGGAGAAATTCTTTAACAAGGAAACCGCTATGAAGATTCTTGAAGATGCATACGTGATGTATAAAAAATACTACGGAGAGCTGCATAAATATTTCTTTGGGTAAATATACGAATTATGCGAATTAAGAGTACGAATTTCGCGAATTAAGACGAACCCACCAAAGGTGGGCAGGTTTCACGAATAAGAGTGGTTGTTATTGACCGGTTCTTAACACCAGAAATCGTTTAATGATATTTTTGGCTTTTTGGGTCGTGTACTCAAGAAGCCATTCTGCTTTATTATCGGTCCATCGCTGCGGATGGGTATTGATCATCACTTCTCTGACATTCCGGTTTGTAGTAAGAAAACGGATTAAATCGTCGGTGGTATGGACTTTCACTTTTCCATTGGATGAACGGCCGATAGATTTATCTCTTACATTGTATTTGTCGCCGTCCCACATACCGGCGGTATCGGTGAAATAAAAACGGGATCCGTCCGGTTCATTTACGTTCTCATCCAGAAAATCGAAATACGGTTCGCCGATTATGCCCGACAAGCGGTAATCGTAGGTATGCCAGATATCGCGGTTGTCGTATTTGCCGGCAGGACTGCCGTGCATCGAAATCGTTTTTACGGGATAGTAAGTGCTGAAATACGCCAGATTCTTCTGAAAACTTTCGTATGCTTTTTCCGTATCCTCCTTGCAGATAGTCAGGTCTTCGTAGTGGTATGCTATCTCATGTCCCAGATCAGCTATCCGGCGGATGAAGTCGGGTTGGTTGCTTTCGGGAACAATGCGGAAATAGTACGTGGCATGTATCCCCAGTGAGGCTTCAATCTGTGCAAGCGCCAGCGATTTTGCCGGTTTTTTATCCACATCGTGGCGGAGTATGATTATTCGAGTATGTCCAAATCCACTTTCACGATGCTGAAAATAATTTTCTAGTGTATAAAAACTATAACTTAACTTTTGCAAAGATTGTAATAGATGATTGTATGCTTGAAGCGTAAAATCTCTCATATGCTTATTCAATTGTCATGCTTAATTACCAAATCAAACATATATTGATTAATATCAATAAACTTACTGTTAATTGATTTTCGGATTTCTGATTGTCTGATATATTGTTCTGATTCTGAGATTGAAAAGTTCTCTATCCATCTTTCAAATGACAGTGTAGTTTGGTTATGAAAACTTGCCAATTTGGCTGCTGCCAAATTAGCCGGCATATTATGTCGTACACCTAAATAATAAGATGGCACACCCAAAAGCGAAGCTTCCCTTGCCATACTATCACCTGAAGACACCAAACCTGCAGAATAATAAATCAAAGAATGAATATCTTCTATTGGCTCATCTAGCAATAGCCATTCTTTCGGGTATAAATCACGTTTTGTTTTATCTTCCAAAGAGAAAAGAACCTTCATGTTTTGTGGTATTAAATGTGCAACAACCAAAATGGCACCGGATGCCTGATCTGCATAATTAACTGTTCCTACTGATACTTCTCTTAAAAATATATATTCTTTAGGTTGCACATTGTAAAATTTCAACACTTCCACACTAGGAGTAAAATATTGAGGCGCTAAATATGCCCATTCTTTAAGGACTGATAAAACAACAACTTTTGGAGATAATGACATTCCTTGTGGAACTTCATAAATACAGTAACTTGATTGTGTACTATATTTTAATTTTGGTTTATAATCAAATGTCTGGGGATCATCATCAAATGTATAACTCCGAATGTTTTTATAATAACTTACTAATGCTGGTAAATAGCCATTCGAAAATACAATATCAATTTTCTTTCCATATATCCATTTAAATAATTTGAACAATCGTAAGAAATTAGCCTCAATAATAGCTGAATACTTATTCATTTTATGTGTACCAACAACACTAATTTCCACATTATCTAAATCTTGTAACTCATATTTGACAATTGATGCCAGTCTTCCTCTATTCAGTATTGTAACATACACAAAATGACCATTCTGTATTAATTTTATTATAAATTTCTTATAGAAATTATATTGCGGCGTATGACCTAAATCTATCCAAATATTCATATTAATCTATTTACCAGCACAATCCGTAATAATTTTCACAAGATTCCAATTCCTCAATTCGCACTAAATCAATTATTATTTGTCCTGGTATTATTGACATTGATTTAAATATTTTATCTTTGTAAGAAATTACCAACACTTCAGCCCAGTCAGTTAGAATAGATAAATCATCTTGCAACATGCTATCTAAATGTGGTAGTTTTTCTGTAATTACACTTTTGTTTTTGCCAATCAAACGCGACAGGGAAACATTACTATCAAAAATTCTAACATCATATCCCTTACCATACAATGCTTCAATAACATTTACAATGGGGCTATTGCGCATGTCGTCAGTACCGGCTTTAAAGCTTAGACCACAAAAACCAATCTTACGTTTACCTGTTTTTTCTATTTGGTGAATTACTTGCCTAATATGTTTTCTGTTACTATCATCAATAGCATTTAACACTGGTGTGCTCAAATATAAATCATGTGCCAAAGTTGTCAAACCTTTCAGGTCCTTTGGTAAACAACTACCACCAAATGCAAAACCTGGTTTAAAATAATAAGGTGAAATATTTAATTGATTATCCATACAAAAAATCCGCATCACTTCGTGTGAGTCTATGCTAAGAAGTTTGCAGATATTTCCTATTTCATTGGCAAAAACAACTTTTAAAGCATGATAAGAATTATTGACGTATTTGATTATCTCTGCTACTTCAATATCAACTACTTCAATAGGGGCATTGGTGTTTTTATACAATTCTTTCATAATTTCAATGGCTATAGGAAAAGAACTACCTAAAACGGTTAGTGGTGGATTCATGTAATCAGAAACAGCTGATCCCTCACGTAAGAATTCAGGATTTGATACAACAGCAAAATCACTATTTCTTTTTTTCCCTGAAATTTCTTCAATCAATTCACCAACTTTTAAGTTAGTTCCAGGAAAAACAGTAGAACGAATAACAACCAAATGAAATGTGTTTTTTTTTGTAAGTGCTTCACCTATTTCATGCGCTGTTTGATAGATATACTCTAAATTTAAATGACCATTATCAGAAGAAGGGGTTCCTACACAGATAAACGAAATATCTGTTTTTAGTACAGCTTCATTATAATCTTTAGTAGCACGAATAAGATTATGTTTAAAACCATAATCCATCAAGGCATCAATACCATTTTCTATAATCGTAGACTGACCACTATTTACGCGATTAACTTTCTCTTCAGAAACATCTACACCAATCATGTTATGACCTTGTTTTGCTAAACAAGCCATTCCTACACAACCAACGTAACCCAATCCAAAAATCGAAATATTCATTTTTTTATTATTTATGTTTCAATACTTTAACTCCAAATTTTCCAATCGTGTATAACAATGTGTTGCACACATAACAAAATCGCCCATATTCAACCAATTCTCCTCCAAATTTAGCTTTAAATTCCCGAACACCATAGCTTTCATCGGGTTTTCCAGCTCCCATCATGTCAAAATATCTGTAACCGTTTTCAGCTGCATATTTGATGGCTGCCCAGGTTGCCAGTGTTGAGGGATAAATGTTTTTGAATTTAGTGTCAGTTCCACATACAAACCACTCGTACAACACATTTTTTTCCATACCGACACATACACTGCCTCCGATAATCTGACCGTCATATTTGATAAGGAATAATTTTCCGTATGAATTCAATACTAATCTTTCAAAAAACTCCACCGAGAAAAGCGGGGTTTTTACCTTTGTCTGATACAATGATTTCAGCAAGTCATAATATTCAGCAATTTCCTCTCTGCTGTCAGCTTCAATAATCTCAGCACCTTCTTTTAACGAAAGTTTCATATCTCTCCTCTTTGTTGTACTTAGATTTTTTAATGCTGCTTCCTGACTTGTAGTTGGCACATGGAAATTAAGGTGAGCCTGATACGTAAAATTATTTTCGTTAAAAAGAGATTTATATTTAGTATAATCGTTATAATTTCTAATTTCAATATAGATTACCTTTTTATTCAGTTTTTCTTTTAAAGTTTGAAGTAAATTTCCGGTAGCTGATTGACTAATATTCTCTAAGAACAATATTCCTCCGGGTATAATTGCTCTACGACTGAAAAAACGTTTTATCTTATTTCCATCACTAATTATATATCCTATTACTAGTCCTTTTAATTTCCCATTTTCTGAAACCCCATATCCAAATGGATTTATAAATGAAAGTGATTGATAGAAATCATAACATTCCGGAGATTGAAAGTAAGATGCCGTTGAAGAATGTGCAAGTAAGTCATTCCACTCTTTCCGGTCAATTTGGTCGATGGTTTTTATTTCAATATTCATGCTTAAGCTAAAACTTCGTTGTAGATTGATATAATCTTCTGAGCCACACTTTCGGAATCCAAACGCATCTTTATCAGTTTTTCACGACCGTTTGTCCTTTTATTTTCTATCAGCACCTGCTCAATCTTCTGCGCTACATCCGTTGCGTTTTTATCGGCAATACGGCAGCCTTCTACTCCCTCCAATATTTCCGCCACATCGCCCACGTCCACCGATACAATGGGGCAGCCACAGGCCATCGCTTCCTTGATAAATTGCGGCGAACCTTCGGAATGGCTGGTCATCAGACAAACATCGGCGGCATTCATCAGTTCGGCTACCTGCACGCGGGAATATCCTTTCATTTCCATCAATCGGGCACCAGGCACTTTAGCCACAGCCTCTTTGGCCAGTTCCGGATTTTTCACCGGATTGTCGAATGCTCCGGCGAATAAAACGATATGATCACTATCCCTGAAATTCAGTTTTTTCCTTAAAGAATTTCTTTCCATGGGTCTGAAAATGTCCGTATCCACTCCGCAGGGAATCAACGAGAATTTTCCTTTCACCCCGGCAAGTTGAATATTCTTGTCAGACACAAAGATATTCCAGGCAGACAAAATTATGGAAACTTTCGAATACCTCAACACCTTTGGATTGTTGATATCGCTGCCGTGATACGTGGTTACCACCGGCACTTTGCGTTGCAGATTGGCCAGTAATCCCGACAACCCGTAATGGGCGTGAATAATATCCGGTTGAAATTCCCTGATTTTACGCATCATCGGGATGAAATTCCACAAATATCCTTTCATTCCTTTACCTTCTACAGTAAAGTACTCACACACCACCCCCGCTTTCTGAAGCGCCTCCACCTGATCGGTGATGAAGGGGGCAATACGGCCGGAGTTTTTACTGCAGAGGATGAGGATTTTCATCAGGGTAAAATTTATATATCAGCCCCCTAACCCCCAGCCCCTCAAACCCCTGAAGGGGAAGTTCTAAGGAGGATAATGAGCTTTGATTTGTTATTGTGAAAAATCTTTTGTCGGTTTAGACATTCCCTTTCAGAATCCCGATAGCTACAGGAAATCGGGATGGCTGATTATTTTACCGGTAAACCGGTAGCCTGATAACCTATTTTTTATCATCATGAAAATGTTGTTTTATCAGAACCTTCAGGTATTCCTCTATTTGAATCGGTGTAATGTCATATATGGGTTGCAACAACTGAAAACCACTATCAATATGAAATCTTTTGGAGTCAACGAGCATAGCCAATAAATTTTTGGTTGAAAGCAGATGTCCGGAATACTTTGTTGCCAGCTGAACAATTGATTTAATATTTATTCCGGTTTTTAAGATTGAATAGATGTCGTAATAATCTCTGAAATTACTCCTGCGCATCAATACTTCCATTTTCATTGCACCAATGGCAAGAATATCTGCCAGAAAAAGATTGCCTTTAACATGAACAGGAATTTCTACAGGAGAGAATTTATTGCTGGCGTAGAATGATAATTTCACTCCTGCAACGACAAACTCAACGTGGTCCAAATCAAAAATTTCTCTTGATTCAATAATACCTATTTCTTTCAGTTCTTTTTCTATGCCCGCCCAATCAACTTCCTGTTTTTGTTTTTTATTGCTTTTCCAGCTCATAAAATCAAGATCTTCGCTCTGACGGTTTTCAATCTGAATGGCTAACGCAGTACCACCCACCAAAGTATATGATTTTATACAATTTAGTGAACAAACTTTGTCGAAAAGTTTTTCGGTATTTAGAGCAAGTGCTGTCATAGTATATTTTTCAAATATCGGCTTTCCATTCTTTTCAGGTAACTTTCCGGTTTTTTTATATCAAAATACATCCAGGCAAGAAATTTATTGAGCCGGCCATAATAATCCCCCTGAACAACCAACCGGTTTAACCACACTTGTTTAATTTTTCGGGCAGGAAAGAGCCGAAACAACAAATTAATATCATCAATATCGAGGTAAAGCAAGGTTTTCTCAATGAGAATGTCATCCGGCACTTCCTCAACACCCGGCATGTCGTAGGACCAAAAACGCTTTTGATCCAACAACCTATTAAATAATTGATTTTTCTCTGATTGATTTTTCATATACAACCTGAATGCTGAGTTGAATACAAATGTAATATT
>SAAL01000227.1 GCA_009929445.1 Bacteroidia bacterium | reverse complement strand
CCGGTTGTAAATCTCAGTTACTGCTCTGATTTTTTCATGCTGATGTTCGGAGTCGTTTTTCCCGATCCAGTAGTGAAGTTCTTCTTTTTCTCTTCCTTCAGCCAGTTTCAGGGCGTTGATAAGCAAGTAGGTTTTTTTGTTACAGAGTATGTCTCCTCCTATTTTTTTTCCGAAACTCGCTTCGTTGCCGTACACATCGAGCATATCATCCTTGAGTTGAAAAGCAATACCTATATTATTACCGAAATCGTAAAGATTTTCGGCATCTTCATCGTCCGATCCGCCTATTAATGCTCCAATCTGGCATCCGGCTGCAATCAGTACCGCTGTTTTCAGTCGTATCATTTCGATGTATTGTTCGATGGTAACATCGCTCTGTTGTTCAAATTCCATGTCGAATTGCTGCCCTTCGCAGATTTCGGCGGCTGTTTTGGAGAATATATCGAGGATTTTTTTCAGGAGAAATTCGGGTGCACATGCTATCCACTTGTAAGCCTCAATCTGCATCACATCGCCCGATAGTATCGCCGTATTGTCGTTCCATTTTTTATGAACGGTCGGTTTACCGCGACGCATGTCAGCGCGGTCCATGATGTCGTCGTGCAGCAGGGTGAAATTATGAAATATTTCCAGACCGATTGAAGGTTTCAGGGCTTTCATTATCTCATCCGAATACAAATTGCAGGCCATCAGCGTAATGGCAGGCCTAAGCCGCTTTCCACCCAGCGAGAGGATATATTCAATCGGCTCGTAAAGACCGGTCGGCACCCGTTTCCAGTTGATTTGTTCAATTTCTGTGTTGACAATGCTTAAAACCTCGTTGAATGTGTACATAGTTGGTGTATTGGTTGAAAAGTTAAATAGTTGATTTGTTTGTCACTAATCAATATTCTAAAAAGTCCCTTTCAGGGGAAACAACGTTTGGCGTAAGCCAATTCGGATCCTTAGATTACATCTAATTTTCAATAATATCGGTCATCACCTCTTTGATATCCATTCCTGAGGCGCTTACCTGCTGCGGGATAAAACTCGTGGTGGTCATGCCGGGCGTAGTATTTACTTCCAGCAGATTTATTTCTTCCTTTGCTGTAATGATGTAATCGACGCGAATTATGCCTTTGCAACCCAGAATTTCGTAGATAGCATTGGTCAGAGTTTGTATCCGCTCTGTGAGTGCTGCCGAAATGCGGGCCGGTGTAATTTCCTCCGATTCATGGTTGTATTTTGCTCCGTAATCAAAAAACTCATTTTTGGTCACAATTTCTGTTACAGGAAAAACCACTGTTTTGGTTTTGGTTTTGTACATGCCGCAGGTAAATTCATTACCGCTCACAAATTGCTCTATGAGCACTTCCTCGCCTTCGGAAAAAGCTTTTTCAATTGCGGGTTGAATGTCAGTTTTTTCCTTCACTTTCGTTACCCCGAAGCTGCTTCCGCCCACGTTGGGTTTGATGAAGCAGGGTAAACCGATTTTCTCAATTACTTCCTCGTCGGATATGCTGCTCGCCTTGCGCAGCAGAACAGATTCTGCCACGCGGATGCCGAATCCTTTGAGGTACTGGTTGCAGGTGAATTTATTGAAAGTAAGTGCCGATACCAGGACATTGCAGGTAGAGTAGGGTATATTGAGCAACTCGAAATAT
>SAAL01000117.1 GCA_009929445.1 Bacteroidia bacterium | reverse complement strand
AATATCTTCGATATTTTTCACTATGTTTCCGAATATATGAGAATAAGTATAAATTATTCTATGTTTTCTATTGTTTTAAAAAAAGTCAAGATGACTTAAACATATTACTTATTATCGAATGAAAAGACAAAATTTACTTTGCCTTTCTTTTTTTATCAGCCTTGTTCTGGTATCCTGCGGCGGAAAAACCGGAAAGGGCGCTGAAAGCGAATCCGTTACAGAAGCAGAGCATCCTCAGTTTGTAGATTCAACAGCATTCCATCAAAAATTAACCCAGCTTGCCAACGGTGACACTACCGGACTCTGGCCTGTAAAAAACCAACCGATTCCGCTTTACGGCGCATTGCTGCCCGAACACAGAATAGTGGCTTATTACGGCAATTTATATTCAAAAAAGATGGGAGCGCTCGGCGAGTACGCACCCAAAGAAATGTGGTCCAGATTAAAAGCCGAAGTGAAAGCCTGGGAGGCTGCTGACCCAACGACTCCGGTGATTCCGGCACTCCATTACATCGCCGTGGTGGCTCAGGGAGATCCGGGCAAAGACGGCAAATACCGGTTTCGGATGCCTGAGAAACAGATTGATTCTGTATTTACCATATCTCGTATGCACCCCGGTACGCTGGTATTTCTGGATATTCAGGTGGCGTTGAGCAAAATTCAGGATGAATTGCCACTGCTGGAAAAATACCTGAAACTGCCGAACGTTCACCTGGGAATTGACCCGGAATTCTCCATGAAAGACGGATCCAAACCCGGAAAGCGAATCGGTACGTACGATGCTAAAGACGTGAATTACTGCTCGCAATACCTGGCAAAACTGGTAAAAGAGCACAATCTGCCTCCGAAAGTGTTTGTCATTCACCGTTTTACACAAGGCATGATAACCAACTATAAAAATATCCGGTTGCACCCCGAAGTACAGATAGTGATTGATATGGATGGCTGGGGCGAACCGGAACTGAAAAAAGGTACGCACCGCAACTACATTCACAAAGAACCGATACAATTCACCGGTTTTAAACTATTCTATAAAAACGACCTGAAAAAACCGCCTCACCGGATGATGACGCCGCAGGAACTGTTAAAACTCCGTCCACAACCGAGTTACATTCAGTATCAGTAATCACGGTACTTAACGGAAATTCTATACTCAAAGCTCAAAGGGCTGCTTATTACTGGCAGCCTTTTTTTATTTTTTTTGGATGAGGCACGCAAATATATAAGGGCAAGCAGGGCTTACAGTTTTTTGTAAGTGTCTTTCAGGGAATAATTCCAATCATTTCAGATTGGAAAACTTACATGTAATCCTTTATTGGGTTCTGCCAGTAAATTGGTGATTTCAAAATTCACGTCACCGCCTGTCGCACCGTTAGCAAGTTTCACAGTGATGGTATGCCTGCCATGTGCATCTATGGTGTAATCCCTGAAATAAACCAAATCGGGATTGTGCGAAGTTTTATGCAGATAAAAAGGTAAGTCGGAATTGTTTTTCACTGTTATCCTGTAATATTTATCCGTCTTTTCGGTATTCACAATTTCGATGGATTGATGAAATATTTCCTTCAGGTATTTTTCTTCTCCTATCAGCTTGTCATTGAGATAAACCACCGTTCTGCGTTCAATCAGTGCTTCACGGATTGCTTCGGGAGTTCGCGCGCTTGCAAAAACCAGCGTCATCGTACGGTGTTCACCTTCTTTCAGTGTGAGAGGATCATGAACATCGGTATTGCCGAGCATGGTAAGTTTTTTCTCCATACACCATCGCTGAGCTTCGGGGTAATATTCAGTTCCGTTCACCACTTCAATTCCCTGCATTAGTCCGGCATTATAAAGCTCGGTATGTTCCTTAAACCAACGCGTGGTATCGGGTTGTTGTGCATCCCATCCAGGATGATTCCAAAAAATAAAAGCATTCTGAGCTTTGGCAGCTTTGAAAGCATCCATATAAACCGACACATCGAGTGCATTGCAATCAGAGAGAAAGAGTGCATTGGAATGTCCCGGAGGCATCGAACGGGTTATTTCAGAGCCACGAATGAGAATGATATTGTTTGACCGTGCTGCTGCTTCAGCTATTTCGTAGGGTCTATTGAGGGATGCTCCGGGCATGTCATTCTTATGCGGCCGGTATTCGATGTGATCGGTAATGGCAATGGCGTCGAGACCCTGAGCGTAGGCCTCATTTACACGAACTGTAGGCCATACCAGCCCGTCGGAAAACACCGTGTGCATGTGAAAGTCACATTTGAGCGTTTTAAATCCTGGTATGTCGGGGATCTGAATTTCATTTCTGACCTGTGAATATGACAAAACCGAAATGCTCAGCAGGAAAAAAAAAATCAGTTTCTTCATGGTTATAAAAAATGGATGGAATTAATAAATTGATTTCACGAAATTACATATTTTTTCAGTCAAACAATTGCGGCCTATTGTTTTTATTTGAACTGCAGTAACATTTTCTCCGGTTCAGGGAATAAATCCACTCAATTTATATACCTTGAAAAGCAGCTCAATGGTTTTATTTGCAATCGGAATTTATCCCGAAAAATAGGGAATTATCAGAAAATCAACACATTTATTTTTATGATAAAGTAATTTGATTACTTTTGCAATGAACTCATGCTCACTTTCAGATTTTGTAAAAATTATTCAGATTATCGTTTTTTTCATTACTGTTCAATTCGCCTCTTCACCATTCTCCAAAGGGGAAAATCATTGGGTCGGTTGAAATTAGTACATTCATTTTATTTCTAAAAAAAGTTCCGGACGAATTCATTATCTGACTTTTTAAAAGAACGTTTTTATAAAATCTTAATCATATTTTTACTTCCCAAAATTTTAAATGAACTCACATGAATGCACTCAAAATCAGCTATTCGGTCGGCGCTGGTCCCGGTAACAAAGAGGTATTCAAATTGATCGGCCGGAATTCTGCTGATTAAATGAAACAGAAAAGCCAGAAAAAATACTGAAAAAAAACTAATCGTATTGTTTTCATAACTTAGTATAAACAAAAGATTAACCAGTATTAAATCTATGAGAAATTGTGTAGTGAAAATATGAGAGTTCTTATGAAAACATAAGAAAAGTTCATCACAGTAAAACTGTGGTTCATGGGTGATAAAATTGGTAAAAAGAATAGAAAATATTGAATGTGGGGACGGAAGTACTACTTTGTATTACAGAAGTTGCCGTACTGAGAAAATTGGTGGCGTCATACAATTTTTCTATAAATTGTTAAAGTACATTTTTAATTTAAACAATTCAGTGCTGTGATAGTTTGTTAAATTTGTTGAGTTGCGCTGTAAATCAAAAAGATTCTAAAAAAAATGTTTCAAATTGAGGCGGTGTAAAGTCATCGGTCACTTTTCCCTTCGTTCTTTCGGATATAAAATTCCAATAAAAGTATATTTAATTCTATTAGCTGTGGCTGGATGAAATGCCGGTTCGGCTGCAATGGCAAGCGAACAGCATCGGGTTGAAAGTAGCTTGAAAATTCATTATCATTGTTTCAACTGCCTGAATCTGACTCTTTATTATTTTTGCAAAATACCGGTTTATCTGTAGAAGTTTGTTTTTTGAAACTTCAAAAAAGGTAAAGTGGCAAAAATATATTTGAAAGTAAAAAAAATTAGCAGTACTGAAAGGATTAAATTTTGAACTTTTCCGGAGTTCCGGATATTAATTAAGCTGATTGTAACTTATTAATCAGGAATTTGTGACAGAAGATATGCAGGTAATGATGAGTGCAGGGACTTTATATAAATCAAAAAAGAGCTGCCCGATTGAGCAGCTATTTTTTGATTTTTACTTAGACGAAATCTTTTCTATTTCTTCCTGAAGGTCAATTTCTTCTCCTTTTTTGTCGTAAAATTTGTATTGCAGAAAACCCAGTTTCTGGGACGGAATGACTTTGCAGCCTATTCCGAATTTTAATTTCCATTTCATTTTCATGGATGGCAATCCTCTTGAAATGTAGGCATCGACATACGGGTGGATATGCAGCGTGAAGTCTTTCACTTTCAGCTTGCTGACCAGATAATCGATTTTGCTTTCCAACTGATCGGTGAAGAGTATGGACGGTTTGGTTCGTCCGCTTCCGTAACATGTCGGACAGGTTTCCTCGATATCAATGTCAATAACTGGACGAACCCGTTGTCGGGTAATTTGCATCAGGCCAAACTTGCTGAGGGGCAGAATGTTGTGTTTTGCCCTGTCGTTGGTCAGATTTTCACGCATCCGGTCGAAAATTTTCTGTCGGTTCTCACCTTCGTGCATATCAATGAAGTCCACCACAATGATGCCTCCCATATCCCGCAAACGCAATTGCCGGGCTATTTCATCGGCTGCAGCCAAATTTACTTCCAGTGCATTGATTTCCTGTCCGCTTCCGGCTTTTGACCGGTTTCCGCTGTTGACGTCAATCACATGCATGGCTTCTGTGTGTTCGATAATCAGATAAGCTCCGCTTCTGAACGACACTGTCTTACCGAGTGCAGACTGTATCTGCTTGGTAATCCCGAAATGATCGTAAATCGGGATGTCTTCCTTGTAAAGTTTTACAATGTCTTTCCGTTCGGGAGCTATCAGTTCTACGTAATCGCGAACTTCGGTATGCACATCCTTGTCGTTGACGTAGATGTTTTTGAAGTTCGAATTGAATAAATCTCTGATTATTCCTACCGTGCGACCTAATTCTTCTGATATAAGCGATACTCCCTGCGACTTTTGAATTCTGGGAATGGTTTCTTCCCACCGTTTCACCAGTATTTTCAGTTCATTGTCGAGTTCCGCTACTTTTTTTTCTTCGGCAACCGTACGAACTATTACGCCAAACCCTTTTGGCTTTATGCTCTGTATCAGTTGTTTCAGTCTGATTCGCTCTTCTTCCGTTTTTATTTTCTGCGACACAGAAACCTTGTCGGCGAATGGTATCAGTACCAGGAATCTTCCTGCTATGGAGAGTTCGGCTGTGAGTCGCGGACCTTTGGTGGAGATGGGTTCTTTTGAGATCTGAACCACTATTTCCTGTCCGGTTTTCAGAATATCGTTTATTGAGCCGTTTTTCTCAATTTCAGGAAGTTGTTTGGCTTTAGTCAGTAGAGGTGTTTTCTTACGGTCGCTTTGCACCTGTTTGATAAAGCCGTTGAGAGTGTTGAAATTGTTACCTAAATCAAGATAGTGAAGAAAAGCGTCTTTCTCGTAGCCAACATCTACAAACGCTGCATTAAGTCCGGGCATTATTTTTTTCACCCTTCCGAGGTAGATGTTCCCAACGGCAAAGTTTTCTTCGCGTCCTTCTTCGTTGAGTTCTACCAACCGTTTGTCCTCAAGCAGCGCAATTGAAATCTGAGACGGTCTTACATCTACAATTAACTCGCTGTTCACTTGTTTTGGATTTATGTATTTTTGTTTTCAACCTGTCGGAGAACGGGTTATCACTCTTTTTTTCGTTAAAAAAAGAGTGGTTTTTTGCTGCTGTCCGGCAGGTCTGTGTTTATAAAAAACAAACTTAAATCCATTGAATTCGGTTTTAAGTTTGTTTCTTTGGACCTTTTAAGAACTAATGTCCAACAGACTATTTCTTTTTATGTCTATTTTTTCTCAGTCTTTTTTTCCGTTTGTGAGTAGACATTTTATGTCTTTTTCTTTTTTTACCGCTTGGCATCTTTTGTTAAAATTTAATCGTTATTGAATTATTTTACAGTACCGGAAAAAGTTTTTGCCGGTTTGAATGCAGGAATGCTGTGCGCCGGAATGATAATAGTAGTGTTTTTAGAAATGTTGCGAGCAGTTTTTTGAGCTCTTTCCTTGATGATAAAACTACCGAAACCTCTCAGATATACGTTTTCTTTTCTTGCAAGAGAAGCTTTTACAACATCCATAAAATTCTCTACAGTTACTAATACAGTTGCTTTATCAATGCCTGTATTTTTAGCAATTTCGTTTACAACGTCTGCTTTAGTCATTTTTTTTAAATTTTTTATAAGTTAAATAATATAGTGTATTTATTTTTTTTCGAAACGGACTGCAAATATAGAGTTTTTCTTCTGATTAAAAAAGAATTAGTTACGTTTTTTTCAAATTTTAAATGGAAAGTTTATTTCGTAACTTGTTGATTGAGTAAATTTTGCATTTCGTCTAATTCCAGATTTCTTCCAACAATTTTTCCGTTTTTATCTATCAGCACAGTAGCAGGAATGGAGTTAACAGCATAGAGCCGGGCTGCTTCACTGTCCCAGTATTTGAGATCAGACACGTGTTTCCATGTCAATCCGTATTTCAATATGGCATTGGTCCAGTCCGGTTTTTCTTTATCAAGCGATACACCCAGAATTTCGAATTTTGACCCTTTGTTTTTGGCATAGAAAGCTGTCAGTTCGGGGAATGAACGGATGCACGGACCGCACCACGACGCCCAGAAATCAATGAGCAGGTAGTCGGTTTTGCCAATAAAATCTGAGAGCGAAACCTCTTTTTCGTCGGGAGTAGTGAGTGTGAAGTTAACGTACGGTTGACCTACTGCCGTTTTCTTTTCCACTTCTGTAGCAGCCATGAGTTCCGCAATGCGTGGAATGGCTTTGGTTTTTACGTCCATTTTGGCAAAAAGTGCGTCCTTTTCTTCGGTGGTCATTCCGTAGAAATTACTCATAAAGATGTGCGAGCCGGCCAGTGTATTCACGTGATTCATCACATTGGTTATCAGATTGGATTTCAGTTCTTTATTTATTTCTTTGGAAAATTCGCGGAATGCGGCCATCATTTCGGGAGTAGGCTCCTGCGTATTTTCAGGCATTATTTCTTTCATTTTCTCATTTGCTTTTTTCTGGATTTGATTTTCGGCAGAGTAAAATTGAGCCAACACATCATTTTGAGGCGTTCCTTTTACCACCACGTTGAAACTGCTGTCCATTGAGGCGGTCATTTTTCCGTTTTCGAGGATAAAATCGCCGGTTTTCCTGTCTCCTGAAATGGTTTTGAAGCGGAGATAGCCCACTTTGGCTGAATCTGATTTGCCTTCAAATGCAAAACTTCCATTCAAAACCACGGTGCTGTCCAAATCCACCCACTCCCGATTAATCCGTTCACTCAGCACAACCATTGTGCTGTCAAAAAATCCGGGATTTTCAAAAGTTCCGGTAATTTTATACCCGCTTTGCTGACATGCTGACAACATTAATATTGCCAATGGAATGAAAAATAATTTTTTGTTCATAATATTCTAGCCTATTTAATTTTTTGATTGTAATTTCGCCTTATTCTTTTTACGTCGGAAAATTGTACAAACTGCATGCAAAGTTGCAACTTTTTCTGCAACCTGACAAAATTTACGACAACATTTTTTCGAATTAAGTAATTAATTTTCAAATAAATAAAATCCAACACTTGTGAACAGCAAACAAACTGCGGCTATCCGGAAAATACTGAACGAATGGTATCTGATCAACAAAAGAACGTTACCATGGAGGGAAACTAAAGACCCTTATAAAATCTGGATTTCAGAGATTATTCTTCAGCAAACACGTGTAAATCAGGGTTTGGACTATTACAATCGTTTTATCGAACGTTTTCCGGACGTGAAAAGTTTAGCAGAAGCCGGTGAAGATGAAGTGCTGAAATACTGGCAGGGACTGGGTTATTACTCCCGTGCCCGAAACCTGCACAAAGCTGCAAAACAAATCATGAACAAGTATAACGGCGCATTTCCAACTGTTTATCACGAAGTGTTGAGTTTATCGGGCGTGGGTGAATACACAGCAGCCGCCGTTTGTTCGCTGGCTTACCACCAACCTTATGCCGTAGTGGACGGAAATGTGTATCGCGTACTTTCGCGGCTTACCGGATCATCCACTCCCATCGACACATCGGTGGGCAAAAAGGAATTCTCCGCTGTTGCACAGCAGCTGCTCTTCATCACCAGCCCCGACGTACACAATCAGGCCATGATGGATTTTGGAGCCCTGCAATGCACACCTGCAAACCCCGATTGTGAAATCTGTGTGCTTCAAGATTTTTGCGAAGCATATAAACTGAATATAGTTGGTCAACTTCCTGTGAAACAAGGTAAAACAAACGTGAAAAACCGCTACTTCAATTATTTTTTCATTAAAAACGACGATTACACCTACCTGAAAAAAAGAACCGGAAAAGATATCTGGCAAAATTTGTATGAATTTCCATTGATTGAAACTGACAAAGAGATGAATTTTCAAGAACTTACCGAGACAGAAAGTTTCAGGCAGCTTTTTGGTGAAACAGAACTCACGGTTCAAAAAATAAGCCATCCTGTAAAGCACATTTTGAGCCACCGGATTATTAATGCCGTTTTTTATAAAATAAATATTAGCGATGAAAACGAAACTATCAAAGATTTTGAAAAATTACTACTAAGTGAATTAAATCAATTTCCAGTTTCAAGACTCACCGAATTATACCTGGAAAAGGGTTGAAGTTTGATATAATTGATGATAATCTGAAGTAACACTTCGAAATTACATAAATAAACTTTCGCAGATTATAACTTACTATTTGCAGATAAGATTGCTAACGGGCGACCTCGTCCGGTGAGCCGAAAAATCAGAGAGAGCGGCGTTAAAAATCGTCCTTGTTTGAGCCTGCTTAACTGTTTCTAATTTTAGAAACAATTGAGGCGAGTTTGGACGATTTAGCCGATCGAACGCCAATTTTTCGAGTGAAGCGGGCGCAGTCTTGAATTTTTT
>SAAL01000116.1 GCA_009929445.1 Bacteroidia bacterium | reverse complement strand
GTTGCCATGGCGCGACCAATAACAGAGAATTCAGATTTTTGTTTCATGATGTTGAACATTAAAATTAGAAATAGTTTTAAAGGGAGCTGAGAACTCCCGTTCAACATCCTGAAACGAAATTTTATAATAATAATTTGGAAATTAGCAATTAAAAGCCCTTCCCGGAGGGAATTTAGTTCAACATGGGTTTGGCGTCATGCGGGGTGATGTGCTTAAATTCATTTATCAAATTAAAGCCAAAACTACAAACGGTGAGGTATCCCACATCATGCTTTTAACCGATGAACAAAGATTGCTGGCAAAATTGTTTGATTTTGGGTGACCCAGTGTCGAAGTCAGGAGAAAAACGCTGAACTTCAGCGCTTTCTCTGTTTTTTCAGTTACGAATTATTCGATATTGTTTTTTCTCGAATCATGTTTGGGTTCGCTGACAGGAAGCGGATTTACATGCATTTCTTTGTAGATAGAACGGTTTCGGAATACGTCCGTAGCGAGATAAAGTGCCTGAAGAAAAGATAATTCAGAAGCCTTGTTCTGTCCGGCAAGGTCGTAGGCTGTGCCATGATCAGGTGAAGTGCGGATAACCGCAAGTCCGGCGGTGAAATTAACGCCGTTGTCCATCGCCATGGTTTTAAAAGGGATAAGTCCCTGGTCGTGATACATAGCCAGCACCCCGTCGAAATTCTTGAAATTACCCGAACCGAAAAATCCATCGGCAGCATAAGGGCCAAAACACATGATTCCCTGCTGTTCGGCTTTTTTCAAAGCCGGAACGATGATTTTTTGTTCTTCATCACCTATCACGCCGTTATCCCCGGCATGGGGATTCAGACCTAACACAGCAATTCTTGGTCGCACGATGGAGAAGTCTTTCTTCAGCGAATGATTAAAAACGGTAAGTTTCTTCAGAATCAATTCCTCCGTAATGGTACCTGAAACCTGACTTACCGGAATGTGTCCCGTAACAACAGCGATACGAATAGCATCGCTCACAAGCATCATGAGGGATGAAGATTTTTCGCCGAATTTTTCCTCCAGGTATTCTGTATGACCGGGAAAATGAAAGGATTCGGATTGAATGTTGTTTTTGTTGATGGGTGCAGTTACCAGAGCATCTATTTTCTTGTTTTTCAGGTCTTCAGTAGCTTTTTCGAGTGCAGCAAATGCAGCTGTTCCGGCTTCCGAAGTGGACTGGCCGACATCAATTTTCACTTCATCGTCCACACAATTGATGATGTTGATGCGCTTGCTGCTGGCTTCTCCTGCATGATGGATGATGTTGAAATTAATCCCCTGAATGTCCAGGTTTTTTTTGTAAAATCCTGCCAGTTTAGACGAACCGTATATGATTGGGGTAAACATATCAAGCGTCCGGTTGTCTGCCAGTGCTTTAAGAATAACTTCGTAGCCTATCCCGTTGATATCGCCGTGTGTTATTCCGATTATGATTTTGTCAGGTTCCATAGTTAATTTTATATTGAATTAATGAATATTTTTATCCGTAAAAAATTGGAGAACACTTTTCATCAGCATATTCTGATCATCAGCAGATTTGATAGTTTCAAACGGAAATCCGAAAGCACATATCCCGTATTTTTCTTTATAGGCAATGCCCGCGCTGTAGCCATTCTCCTTGTAATCGCATAAGCTAACGGCTTTTTTGCCGGCCGGAAGTATTACGTCAGGTGCTTCTACATGGTAAGATACACTATTCGGAATGGAATAAAATGAAAGTTGTTGCACGTGTTGAAAATGTTTGTTGTTTACAGGTTTGAATACTACTTGCCCTACGTTCCCGATCTTGTCCGATTTCCATTTTATTTTCAGTGTATTCTCCATAAATCGCCGCTCAAAGTTAGTACTCTTATCAGCTATTACCAAATCCGAGACGATGTTTGAACCTGAAATCATCAAATTTCCACCCGCATCCGTCAATTCCGTGATGGCTTTTCGCATTTCAGGTACAAATGTTTTGAAATCTGTACTGGTTGAGTCGAGCGGATTAATCTGCTGTCGTTCCTTACCCAGTATAAGATCTACTATTTTGTAATCTGCCGGTTTTACTTTTCCGATTACTACCGATGCCTCACTTGCAGAAACGAATGAGTGACCGGCTGCTTTGATAGCTTTGCCATGTATATAGGGATAGTCGAACGTATTACCTGCTATTACCTGATGACCAAAATCATCATTACTTGCTCCATGCCCCACATTCTGGTCGTTTACGTAAGGTTTCGAACGCCTGAATTCCGTCTGTCGACCCGTAAAGCTGATATCTGAAATGTAGGGCACCCCGGCATCAAAGTCGTTGTTGAAGCCGGCTAACTCAGTTCCTTCAGTAAAACTTTCCGGTCCTGAAATTCGGTTAAATGCATTGATTATCAATACAGAAGGGTTGGAGTTGGGGGCTTTAAATACCGATAGTATTTCGGATGGGAAACTTTTTCCTCCCCTGTTTACTGCTTCCACCCTGAAACTGTAAATTTTACCTTTTTCTATTTTTTTTGTAAATACATTTTTCTTCACCATCACTCCGTTGTCAAATCCTCCTTCTTCTGTTCGGGTATAAACAATGTATGAATCCGGAATGGCAGTAGGCTCCAGTTTGTCAGGTCTTGCTTTCCAACTGAGCTCGATGGTGGAATCAGATATGAATCGGGTGCTGAATTCATCTACGGGTAACGGCTGAACCACATATTCAAAATCATTTACAGTAGCCAGATAGCGCAGCATCCCTTTATAAACAGCTCTGCTTACCAAAAATCTGAATCGTGGGTCATGTCCGATACGCATATCTTCAAAATTTTGATGTGACAACAGCTCAAGTAGCATGGTGGGAACTTCGGATACTCTTGATTCGCTGTAATTTCGGTTCCAGAGTCCCCGCCGGTTCCAGTCGGAGTAAAATGATTTTCGGATATCATCCACTATCTGAGTTTGAATGATATCAGTCATTTCTCTGGCGTTCCATCGGGAGATGTTATTTTTGTAAATTTTCTTTTTATCGGTATTGTCCACTGTAAAAATGGCCAGTGTGCCTATTACAGAGTCATTCTTATTGATTCCGGCATCCGAATGAAAAGCGAAAGCCATATCGAGTGGAATTTTCAGACCTTCCTGCTGAGGCAAAACGGAAGAACCGCCGGCAAGATAATTTACCCAATATCCACGCGACTGAAAATCGTCCGAGTAATCATTTTTTCCTTCGGTACGGCTGTAGACACTATCGGGTACACCGGCCCATTGCAGCCAGTAGCGTGCACCTTCGGTGAAACGAGGTAACCGGCTCACAGAGTAGTTAGAATACTTTTTGACGGAAGTAACCGTACGTTTCTTTCGTCCTTTCCCTACGGTGGTTTTTATCACTTCATCCGCTCTTTTCCGGGCTATGTTGCCCGTGCCTCCGCCAATTTTTACGGCGTCTGCCGTCACATCTTTATCCTTAAAGCTGCTGTAAGTAGAAAGAGTTACACACATTTCGCTGCTTTTTCCTTTCTCAAAGTCAAAATGTCCGAGATATATCCACGTTCCGCCTCCCATGGTTTGATTCACTGAGAAATGTGTTTCCCCGCCTTTGTGCTTTACGGTGTAGCGGGCATCCCGGGTACTGTTTGGCACCGATTTGTAAGATACATATACAGCATATCTGCCACTTTCAGGTATATCAGGAATCCAGGTGGCTTTCGAAGATTTCAGTGAATCTTTTACTGTTTTTGCGTGCATGTAATATCCAAGTCTGAATGGATTTTGTTTTTCGGTGTATGTAAGCTGAGTATTGCCGAATCCGGCCTGAGTGCTTTTTTGCCATATTTTTTCGTCAGCCTTGAAAGTGGAATTTCCAGTGCTTCTATCGGCATCTACTATTATTTCATTGATTTGTGTGTCGCGTTCGCGTGGAAGCATTACGTTCGCTCCCGCGTTTTCGAGCATTGGCACAAGAAACGGGAGTACGTAAGCCTGTGTATAAAGATCTTCAACGGTCTGAAACACTACCGGTCTTTGCCACACCCATTCCTGTCGTGACTGGTTGTAGTATTTGCCATGACTTTGCCAAACAGCCAGATGCCGGTTCTGGAGTCCATTGGTAACGGTAAAAGGTGCGGATAAGTTTTTCACCAGTGGAAAATTCTCCGGCGATACCTTGAAACGGTTATACGGACTTTTCCTGTTTTTCCTGAAATATCCGGGTATCAAATCTTCCAGTTCTCTGTTGTCGGTAATTATGCTTACCGAATAATCAGGATAAGTCAGGCCGATAATTCTTTTTGACAGGTTGTAAATCGAATCAACATTTTCAGGTCTGAGTGGCAAATAACTCAGTGTTTCGTTGGTAGTAAGTGTTATACGTCGCTGATCATCATTTGAAGTGATTTTTTTAATTTTTACATAACCCACACTGGCATATTTTTTACCCAATACAGTAAGCGAATCTTCCAATATCCTGATCAACTGATCCTGTGAATAGGAAAATACTGAAATTAAACTGAATATGAGCAGCAGATATATGTGTTTGTTCTTGAAAAAGTTTTTCATCAGAGTATTTTTTTTAAAAAGAATCATCAGGAGTCAATACGATGACCTACGCCGGCTTACAGTGAAAGGGCCTGGTTGAAAAGTATTAAACTTTAGTAATTCAGAGCCGGATATTTTGTTTTGAAAGTAAGATATAGTTTTGATATTCGGCAAACAATACAAAAATACGGTTTTTAGCTTAAAATACAAAAACGGAGCAAAGCGAGTTTACTCCGTTTTTACATGTGATGTATTTTTTCTTTTAATTAATAGTAATTGAAGCGATTATCAACTACGTTGTATTTTTCTTTCAGTTTCTGCATGATTGCATAAGGAAGTGATTGAGAGGTACGTCCATCGAGTTGTGCTGCTTCAATTTTTGCATTAAATGCAGTAGCATCAGGAATTTTGGAAAGCGGTTGAATCACAAACACTCCGGTTTCACCTTTCAGCGGTGCTGTTATTTTGTTGTCGGCGGTAACAGAAGCTTTTCCGATGATATAAGGCTCGGGTCCTGCATCACCAAACTGGAATGAAGCAAAATTAACTGATGGTGCGGTTTTTACCTCAACACCCAGGGTGGTAGCCAGTACTTCCAGTGTAGGACTTTTAGCCAGCATGTCGCTCAATTGTTTTTTCAGCACATCGGCTTTCTTGTCTTTAATAATTTGTGCTTTCAATTGTGGAGTAACCTGTTTGAGGGTTCTGTATCCTTTTGGATTGACTTCTGTAACGGTTGCTACCAGGTATGTGTTTCTGTCGCAGTCAAAAACATCTGAAATTACACCCGGTTTGTTTTCAAAAGCCCACCGCACTACCTGGCGCGACTGTGGAATTGCATCTACCTGGTCGGTGGTTTTCATCAGACCAATGGCAGGACGTATTACATATCCTTTCTGTTTGGCAATTTCTTCGAATTTTTTACTGTCGGTGCTTGCTCCGGCAAACTGTTTTGCTTCGTTGAAGATTTTTCCGTATGACTGGTTGCTTGGTGTCACTTTCCTTTCAAGGATTGCTAATTTCACCTTGGGTCTTGCAGGTGTTTTTTCCATAATTTGGAAAATCTGTATGCCTTGCATTCCGCTTACTTTGAAAGTTTCATTGGTTGATTTCGAAAATGCGGGATCAGCTATTTCTTTTCCCACCATGCCTTTGGTTATCCATCCTACTTCACCTCCGTTGGCTGCAGCTTGTGGCAAGGAGTGCTTAGCTACCATTTCAGTAAAGCTGGCACCGCTCTTAATGGCGTTTACAATGCTGTCAGCTTTCTTTTCTTCATTGGGTTGCAGTACTATCATGCGGAGTTTTACAGAGTCGGACTCCATAATTCCCGACTCCATAATGCGAGCCATTGTATAGGTATTGTTTTGAAAAATAGGACCAAATACGGCACCGTTTCCATTACTGAAAGCAAATTCTTTCAGGTTAGCCGGCACTGTCTGACGTGAATAGTTTTCACCTGTATAGCTTATGTCCGACTCTGTATTGACCAGGCCTGCTACATCATCGGTTGTTTTGAATTCTTCGCTTACTTTTGCTATCCATGCTTCAGCTTCTTTGAAGTCTTCCTGAAGGGGAGTCACCTCAAACGAAACATAACTGATTGAACGGTTATCTTCCTGTTTGAATAGTTCTTTTTGTTTTTCGTAAAGTGCTTTCAGTTCTGAGTCAGATACGCTGATTGTTGAATCCGAAATGGTTGAATAATTTTGAACGATATAATTTACATCTCCAGTCATTTTGCGGGCATCGAAATTGTATTTTGCTTCAATAGTATTGGCTCCCACGGCTTTTCCGATTAATGATATGTATTTTTCCTGTAAGATAGTGTTCTTTACAGCATTCTCCCAAAACAACCAATATGATTTGGCTTCCTGAAGTTGCTCTTGGTCTTGTTGAGGTACTTCGTCGGAGAAAATACTGTTATAGAACTGGAGTAAGCTGTTTTTGCTGAACTGACCGGTTTGCGGATCTGCAAATGCACGTCGCTGCATGATCATCGGATGGATGTTGTTGCCAATCAAGCGATCTGTAAGTTCTTCCTTGCTTACTGTCAGTCCCATCTTTTTGGCCTCCATAGCCATAATTTTTTCGTTGATCAGACTTTCCCAAACCTGAGTACGCATTTGTGACATTTCATTTTCGTTGAAATCATTTCTTCCGTATTCAATTTTATAAACAGTATTCATCTGGTCGATTGCTTTCTGGTAGGTTTCGATGTCAATCTTTTCACCTGCTACGTCTGCTACGTTTCGTTTTGCCTGATGGAATAGGGTGGAACCGGAATTCAAAAAGTCGCCAATTACGAATGCTAATAAGGCTAATCCAATAATGATAGCCAGTAAAACTCCTCTGTTCCTGATAGTTTGTAATGTTGCCATTTTATTAAAAAGTTGATAATAATATTTTGATAAATTTTAATTTTAATTTGAGGGCACGAATTTACAAAAAAAAAGTGTATAAACGTGCATACTTACCTGTTTTTTTGAGAAATGATTGTTTTTAGCTTGTGGTAAAATCTGAAAATTATTTGTTTACCTGCATTTTAACCAATTCTATTCTGTTGTTGGTCACTTTCAGGCACTTGAAGGTAAATCGGTCCACTCGTACAATTTCATTCACTTTCGGGAAGTGTTGATGGGCGTGTAAGATGTATCCGGCAATGGTAGAGTAATCTTCTGAAACAGGTATGCTGAGGCCAAACATTTGATTGGCTTCCTCCACTTCAAGTCTTCCGGCAAACAGATATTCATTTTCGGCAGTTTTCTCTGCGGTAATATCTTTGAAGTCGTGCTCGTCTTCTATTTCTCCGAAAATTTCTTCCATAATATCTTCCAAAGTTACTATTCCGGCTGTGCCTCCAAATTCATCAACCACTACAGCTATACTTTTTTTCTGCTGCATGAAAATTTTCATCAGTTTCTGAGCAGCCATATTTTCCGGAACGATAGGAATGGGTTTAATGTGTTTCACCCAGTCTTTTGAATGTTTGAACATTTCGGAAGAGTGAATGTATCCAACAATGTTGTCAATATCTTCTTTGTAAATCAGAATTTTCGAGAGTCCTGTTTCAATAAAGGTTTGTTTGAGCGTATTCACGTTTACTCCATATTCATGGGCTACCATTTCGGTGCGTGGAACGTAGCAATCGCGCAGCTTAACTTTAGAGAAATCAAGTACATTTTGAAAGATTTTCACATCATTGTTCAGGTCTTTGATATCTTCATTCGCTTCCAGATTTTCCTGTAGCAGATAATTCAAATCAATACGCGAAAAAACATTTTCTTCTGTGGAAGCTGGAATTTCAGTTTTAGAAAATCTGAAAAGTTTGAGCGAAAGCCAGGAAATTATTCTCGAAAAAGGATATAAAAGGAAGTAAAATAAGAGCAAAAGCCATGAAAATATCCTCAACCATAGATTTGGATGAAGTCTGAATACCGTTTTAGGCAAAAATTCTCCGACTATCACCAGGATAGTGGCAGCAATAATAATTTGAAGAATAAGGCTGAATGCAAGCCCCATTGAAGCAAAAGGCTCTACAAGCCACATCGCAATAAGTACTCCGTAAGCTACCAGACTTATGTATTTGCCAACAAATAATGTGGAAATAAACTGTTGAGGATTGTTGTAGAAAATCGAAATAATATAGGAATTCAGACTTTTATCTTTCTTTGCCAACTCAAAACGCAATCGGTTGGAAGCCATATAAGCAGTCTCAATACCGGCAAAAAACAATATGCCTGCCAGCGATAGAATTATGTACCCAATTAAGTTCAAACCTGAAAAATTAGTTTAATAGAGTGTTGAAAATCAAAACATTCGTGATATTAGGATGCAAAGATACAATATTTTAGGAAGTTAAACATAATAATTAGTTCTAAAAATGTTCATTTTGCATAAAGACAATCCTAAAATCGTTGGAAATTTTTAGATAAACTGAATGCGGATTGTCAATCTGAATTGCTGTGTGCCACCCCCGGTCGGCTCGGTCCAAAGTAGTGGTGCAAAAAAGCAAATCCCGCCACTTTGCTCAGACACATATAGAGTTGTGAGAATCCGGATTTTCTAACCCTGGGGGTTAAATGAAAAAAAATCAATGATTGAATTTATGAAAACCAGCTGCTTTTAAAAACAAAAAACGGTCTGTAAAACCGTTTTTAATTTGTGATTCAGCTGGGGCTCGAACCCAGGACCACTCCCGATAAAATCGGGATGCTCTACCTGCTGAGCTA
>SAAL01000115.1 GCA_009929445.1 Bacteroidia bacterium | reverse complement strand
GAAGGAAGAGAAAAAGAAGAACTTCACTACTGGATCGGGAAAAACGACTCCGAACATCAGCATGAAAAAATCAGAGCAGTAACTGAGATTTACAACCGGCTCGGGGTGAAGGAAGTCTGCCAAAAAGCCATGGTCCATTACTATAATCTGGCCATTTCGAGCATTGACAAAGTAAAAGTGCCCGAAGAACGGAAAGAAGAATTAAAAAAATTAGCACAAAAACTGATGTCAAGAGACGATTAAAATTCGTACTTTTGTAAAAAATACAATATTTATTAACTATCTTATCTCAATTTTTGCGATTAAAAATGCCCTACCGCCGCTTACCAAATACCGACCAGGCCAGACTCAGAGCCTTACGTACAGTTATTAAACAGGCGGGGCAGCAAAATTTCACTCAGCAGGTAGTCACTTTCAAGTCAATACGCGATGCCGAGAATTTTTTGCACGTATTCGAAAAACAACTTTTTCTGTACAAACAAACCCTCGAAAGCCAGATAAACGCCAACAAACAGTATCAGCACATACTCTACAACGCCCGAATGTATATTTCTCATTTTATTCAGGTTTTCAATCTGGCTGTAATCCGAGGCGATATCAAAAAAGAACATAAACTCATCTATCAACTTGATCCGGAAATCCACAATGTTCCTGATCTGACTACTGAGTCGGCATTACAGGAATGGGGACAGAAAATCATTGATGGTGAGAACGAACGAATACGCAACGGAGGGTCGCCCATCTACAATCCGACTATTGCCAAAGTGCAGGTTCATTTTGAAGTTTTCAAGGAGTACAAGTCCAGTCAAAAGCTGTATCAGGCCACTACCACCCGCAATTGGGAGGAACTCGTGAAACAACGTAAAAACGGTGATGCGATTATTCTGGACATCTGGAATCAGGTGGAAGAGTATTTCAGAAACGAAACTCCCTATAACAAGCTGAAAAAATGCGAGAAATTCGGACTGGTGTATTATTACCGCCGAAACGAGAAAGAACTGACTCCGGAAAACTGAAAATTCATTCGATTACCTGATTCGGACTGAATATCTTATTCATTTTCAGACTCCCCCACTTCACGGGAATTTTGTCCATCAGCTGAAAATCAAAACCAACTCCGAATACATGTATATTTTTGGCCGACAAGTAAGAGTCGTAATAGCCTCCACCACGCCCCAGCCTGTTTTTTTTCAGGTCGAAAGCTATTCCGGGAATAATTGCCAGTTCTGCCTTCCCCTTGTATGGCTCGGTTTTGGGTTCCGAATGTTCATCTGAATCTTCACTGTCCCGGGCAGCGGGCTCATCGAAAGCGATGAATTTTTTCACGGTCATGTTTTCCCCGTGTACCGAGGGTATCAGGATGGTTTTCTCCCGGCTCCACTTCTTGATAAACTCATGGGTAGGCAGCTCGGATGATGTTGACCAGTACACCAGAATTGTTTTGGCACTTAAAAATGTTCTTGTTCGTTCAATCTTTGAGAACACAATTTCGGCAGCGTTGTTTTTCTGATCATCGCTCAGCTGCTTTTTCAGTAAACTCATTTCATGGCGGATCTGTTTTTTCTGTTGCTTGATCCTTTCTTTACGATGCGAAAACAACTTCGATAAAATAGTCTTCATCGTGCAAAATACGGGGTAAGGTTAATACTCAAAAATCTACAGCTGGCCGGCATCCACGAGCGTAACTACCCGCTCTACAATACGATCCTTGTCGGAGGCATCGTATTCGCTCTTCAAATCGGAGCCGAAAAACCGCGCAATTGTATTCCAGAAAAAAGCCGGCATATTGCCTTTGTACGCTTTTATGATGTCGAACGTATTCATGTCGTGCTCTCTGTCAATCAGTTTGATAAGCATTTTGCCCTGATTGATAGTCAGATTCCGGAGTGGTTTTTCGTATTGCCGGAATATGCGTGACTGAAAGTCGCTGATGTGCTTCTTGCGGGCAGCATCGTTGGGCATATAATACAGTTCGCGGTTCAGATTCATAATTTCAATGGTAGCGAGCCGGGCATACGGCAATGCTTTCTTAACATCCCTCACGGTGCGCCAGTAAAACTTTTCCTGCCTGCCGCTTTTGAATACCAGCGGAGGATAAACATACAGAACGCGTAAATTATCGAGATAAATGGTATCGCCCTGCTCCACCACCATTTCCATCATGGCATACGAAGCCGGACGTGTACCGGGAACGGTCATATCGACATTAATCTGACCATAACTCCCTGAAGAAGTGAGAATTAAAGTCAGAAGGATTGCAAAGCGAAATATCTTTTTCATTTTGAAATAATCAGCGTCAAAGATAGTAAAACCTTAGACAAACCACAAGACAACCATATATATATACAACAATAATTATTCCAACTTTTATTTTTTATTGCGGTGAAAAATTATAATTTATTTATTACTTTTGGAAAACATATTAGTTCTTCTTAGCCAGGATTGAAATTTAAGTATTGCTTTTTTACAAACATTTAGAATTCTCTCTATGAAACGTATCTGTTTAATCTTCTTTCTAACAGCCTGTTTATTACCCGTTTATGCACAAATATCTCCTGTAATACCTTCTTCGGTATCCGTTGCAGGGGCATCATCAGCGGTGATGAATGACTGGAGTGCTTTTCATAATCCTGCTGCACTTGCCCATGTAGATCGCACTGAAATTGCCGCTCAGTTTGAGAATCGTTTCATGATGAAAGAGTTGAGCACCAAAAGTGTTCAGGCAGGCTTTAACACCGGTCCGGTCAACGTAGGGCTGAGTTTCTCGTATCAGGGATATTCTGTTTACAATGAGATGATTGCAGGCCTGGGATTAGCCCGCAACTTCGGCGATAAGTTTTCGATGGGTGTTCAGTTCGACTACTATACAGCCTATTTCTCTGCATCGGACGAAAGCCGTTATCGTGGTGCAGTGCTGGCTCAGTTTGGAGTAGCTTCCACCATTCTACCGAAACTCACGGTCGGATTTAACACTTTCAATCCGTTTCAGACAAATATAAAAACCGAATTCAGCACACGTCGAATTCCATCGGTTTTCAGTATCGGAACCAACTATGCATTCGCCGACAACCTGATCTGGCTCACACAAATAGATAAGGAAGCAAGCAGCAACTTCCGCTTTGCATCGGGTTTTGAATACACCATGATCCGGGAACTAACCGTGAAACTCGGAGCTTACGGAACCGATTACCTGATTCCCTGTCTGGGTTTCGGTATACATCTGGGCGGTTTTCATTTCCACCTGAACGGCGAACTGCACCCGCTGCTGGGACTGAATACAGTGGCTAATCTGAAATACCGGTTCTAATTACCTCAACATGAGATTTTTACTCAAAATATTGTTTGCGGTAGTTTTACTGCTCGTTGCGGGAAAACTGGAAGCACAGGAAGCGATTAAATCTGCCGAAGAAATCATTGCCGATATTTACGAACAGATTTCTGAAGAATCGGAAACAGAAATTGATTTCACTAATTTCTTCGACGATTTGATGGCATTGTCCGAAAATCCGATCAACCTCAACTCCACCAACAAGGAAGAACTGGATAAACTTCAATTTTTGTCGGATACGCAGGTTGACAACATCCTGTATTATCTCTACAAAAGCGCTCCGATGCAAACAATCTACGAGTTGCAACTCATTGAAGGGCTGGATATGACCGACATACGTCGGATGCTTCTTTTTGTGTCGCTGGGCGAATCGCAGACCAGAAAACAACCGCTCAATCTGAACGAAATACTGAGATACGGTAAAAACGAACTCTATTTCAGGCTCGATAAGGGGCTTGAAACGAAGGAAGGATACCGCTTTGTACCCGAAGAAGAAAACGCAGCGGATGAAAACGAATCGCGAAAATATGTTGGCGACGCCTACTACAATCACCTGAAATACCGTTTCCGGTACAAAGACAGGGTTCAGTTTGGCGTTACGGCAGAGAAAGATGCGGGCGAACAATTCTGGGGCGAACACCACAAAGGATACGATTTTTACTCCGCTCACCTCGAACTGAGAAATGTCGGCAAGATAAAAACACTGGTTTTGGGCGATTTCAGGGCTAATTTCGGGCAGGGACTGGTGATGCGTACGGATTTCTCCATGGGAAAATCGTCGTACGTGATGCAGGTAACGCCTAAAAGCAACGGACTAAAAAAGTTCAGTTCCACTTCCGAAACCGATTTTCTGAGAGGCGCCGGTGCCACTTTCCGATTCGGAAAAGTGGATGTAACTGCTTTCTACTCCAACCGGATGATCGACGGCGATACGCTCAACGGTCAGTTTTCGGGTATCAATGAAACCGGATTGCACAGGACGCTGAGCGATTTACAAAAAAAGAACACCGTGAACCAGCAAATTGCCGGTGCAAACATCATTTATACACACAGCTGGTTTCAGGTGGGCACAACGGCAATATTCAACCACTTCAGTCAGAGCCTTCAACTGCGGGATGCAATTTACAACCGTTTCTATTTCCGTGGACAGAACCAGCTGGCTGCAAGCGTGAATTACCGTCTGCGGTGGCAAAAACTCAATATTTTCGGCGAAACTGCCCTGACGGATCAACGGGCAATGGCCACTATCAATGGAGTGAACTTCAGCCCCCTGTCGCGGGTTAGCCTGGTAGCATTACACCGTTATTTCTCCAAAGAATACGATGCGCTCTTTGCCAATACGTTCTCCGAAACATCTCGGGTGAACAATGAAAGCGGAATTTATCTGGGAGCCGAAATCAGACCCGTGAAATACTGGAAAGTATCGGCTTATGTGGACAGCTATTCGTTTTCCTGGAATAAATTCGGGGTTGACGCCCCTTCAACCGGCGAAGATTACCTGCTTCAGGTGGATTATTTTCCAAAACGAAACGTAAGCATGTACTGGCGATTCAGACACGAAACAAAGGCGCATAACTTCTCCGACACGCTCAGCATCCTGCCCGTAGTGCTTCAGCAACCCCGCTGGCAGGTACGCTATCAGCTGAATTATTCGTTCGGACATTTTGATTTCAAAAATCAGCTGGATGTCAATGGATTTGATGATGGTAAAAACAAACCGACATACGGATTCTCGGTTTTTCAGGATGTAAGCTATGATTTTCAGAAAATACCGCTCGGTGTGAATGCCCGTTTTCATGTTTTTGATGCGCAAAGTTTCGAAAACCGCTTTTATACCTACGAGAAAGACGTACTTTACGCTTTCTCGGTACCGATGAATTATGGTATGGGAACCAGGTACTACCTGAACTTGCGCTACGATGCCGGTAAAAAACTTTCATTGTGGCTCAAGCTCGCTCAAACCGTGTATGCCGACGACCGAACAACTGTAAGCAGCGGAAACGAGGAAATAACCGGCAATCGCAAAACGGATATGAGGTTTCTGATGAGGTGGAAGTTTTAGCCCCCACCCAGCCTCCCCCTCAGGGGGAGGGGTAAGAGTGCATGCAAAGGGTGCAATGTTATGGTAACAAGGGATCGGACATTCTAGTCCGATTTACAGAATAGCAAAGTGAAAAGACTTCTGCTTGTGTTTTCAGCCGATTTGAAAATCGGCTGTTTCATGATAAAAAAACAATCTTTTTAATATTGTTTTAGAAAAGATTGGTTTATTCATTGTCTTATTTTTAAAATTTAAATTTTATTCCAAAATATATGCAATCAGATTTTTGTACTTTTGTATTTCTTTTTTAAAAACAGCCTTTAGAAATCTGACATTGCACTATGACAAACTCACAAATCTCTGCCGCTGCCTTTTCTGACACCAAACCACATTACGCCATACTCGACGGACTACGCGGTGTAGCTGCCATCATGGTCATTTTTTACCACGTATTCGAGGCTTTCGCTACCAGCCCGTTCGACCAGCGGTTCAATCATGGCTACCTGGCTGTCGACTTTTTCTTTATTCTTTCCGGATTCGTGATTGGTTATGCCTACGACGACCGTTGGAAGAAAATGACCGTCAAAGATTTTTTCAAACGCCGGCTTATCCGTTTGCACCCCATGATTGTGATGGGATTTGTGTTGGGTGCCCTCACCTTCGTGATTCAGGGCAGTGAAAAATGGGACGGCACTCCCACGCCCGTTTCCATGATAATGCTTGCCACGCTGCTCAGTCTTTTCCTGATACCTGCGTATCCCGGAGCGGGTTAGGAAGTGCGTGGAAATGGCGAAATGTTTCCGCTCAACGGTCCCTCCTGGTCGCTCTTCTTCGAATACATCGGGAATATTCTGTATGCTTTGATTCTTCGCCGAATGGGCACCAAAGCACTTACGGTGCTCGTTGCGCTGGCGGGTGCGGGATTGGCTTCGTTTGCTGTATTCAATTTTTCCGGTGCCGGACATTTAGGCGTTGGATGGACGCTGGCTGATAACAATTTCTTGGGCGGTTCACTCAGGCTGATGTTTGCATTTTCTGCCGGACTGCTCATGTCACGTGTATTCAGGCCGGTAAATATACGGGGAGCTTTCTGGATTAGCAGTTTGATTATTGTCGTCTTGCTATCAATGCCCTACATAAGCGGTAAAGCAACTCCGTGGATGAATGGCATCTACGACTCCGTTTGCGTTATTCTTGTTTTTCCGCTGGTTGTATATCTGGGCGCTTCAGGCAAAACCACCGACAAATTCACTACCCGTCTGTGCAAATTCCTGGGCGACATTTCCTATCCGCTCTACATGGTTCATTATCCATTCATGTATCTTTATTACTCATGGGTGTGGAAAAACGAACTTACATTTGCACAGACCTGGCATGTAGCCATACTTTTAGTGGTGGGTAATATCCTGCTGGCTTATCTGGTGCTCAAATTGTATGACATTCCGGTACGAAATTTTTTCACAAAAAGACTGATGAACAGGCAAAAATAAAAGCAATTAATATATATAGCTACCTCTGAAATGATTAACAAAAAATCCCGCTCCAAATGCTGAAGCGGGATTTTTTTAATATAGTTACAACTCAAATTACAATTGCGGACCTGAAGCAACCAATGCAAGTGCATCGTCGTTGTCGCAATACTGTTCGAAGTTTTTGAGGTATTTAGCAGCCAGTGATTTTGCTTTTGTTTCCCATTCTGTCACATCGGCATAGGTATTGCGTGGGTCGAGAATTTCTGTATCCACATTGTTCAATGCAGTAGGAGCCACGAGATTCAGAATTGGAATGTGCGTAGTCGGAGCATTTTCGATTGAACCGTCGATGATGGCGTCGATGATGGCGCGGGTGTTTTTGAGCGAAATACGTTTTCCGGTACCGTTCCAGCCGGTGTTTACCAGATACACTTTAGCATTGTGCTCCTGAGCTTTTCCTATCAGGGTTTTAGCATACATTGTTGGATGCAGTGTGAGGAATGCTTCTCCAAATGCAGGAGAGAATGATGGAACAGGCTCTGTAATACCGCGTTCTGTACCGGCCAGTTTGGAGGTAAAGCCCGAAAGGAAGTGGTATTGAGCAGATTTATCATCCAGGATTGATACCGGAGGTAACACTCCGAAAGCGTCAGCCGAAAGGTAGATGATTTTTTTGGCATGTCCTGCGCGTGAAGGAGAAACGATTTTGCTGATATGATAGATTGGATAAGAAACACGCGTGTTTTCTGTTTTTGAAGCAGCAGCTGTGTAGTCAGGAGTACCGTCTTCAAGTACAGTTACGTTTTCAAGCAGTGCGTCGCGGCGGATAGCTCTCCAGATATCGGGTTCTTTGTCTTTTTCCAGGTCAATTACTTTTGCGTAGCAGCCGCCTTCGTAGTTGAATACACCGTGGTCGTCCCATCCGTGTTCGTCGTCACCGATGAGGTAGCGTTTCGGGTCGGCTGAAAGGGTTGTTTTACCTGTTCCCGAGAGTCCGAAGAAAATGGCAACGTCGCCTTCGGCGCCTACGTTGGCAGAGCAGTGCATCGAAGCAATACCGCGAAGTGGCAGGTAGTAGTTCATCAGTGCGAAAATACCTTTTTTCATTTCACCGCCGTACCAGGTACCGCCGATTACCTGCATTTTGCGGGTAAGGTCAAACAAAGTAAACACTTCCGAGTTCAATCCCTGTTCTTTCCAGTTTGGATTCACTGTTTTCGATCCATTCAGACATACGAAATCGGGTTCGCCGTAGTTAGCCAGTTCGTAGTGCGACGGACGGATAAACATGTTGGTCACAAAGTGTGCCTGCCATGCTACTTCCATGATGAAACGTACTTTCATACGGGTATCTTCGTTGGTACCGCAGAATGTATCCACTACGTAAAGTTTTTTAGCGGTAGAAAGCTGAGCTGTCACCAGGTCTTTGCAGTGGTCAAACACTTCGGGAGTAGTAGGTCTGTTGATTGTACCATCCCACCAGAGTGTATCTCTTGTAGTATCATCCAATACAATGAATTTGTCTTTGGGAGAACGTCCGGTAAATTTACCAGTATCAACTGCCACAGCACCGGTGTTGGTTAATACTCCTTTTTCAAAACCTTCGTTTGCAGGATCAATTTCTGCCTGAAACAGTTCTTCGTAGGTCGGATTGTGTAGGATTTCGATGTCGCCCGAAATGCCATACTTACTTAAATCTAAATTTGCCATTTTAAAAAATTTAATTGATTTTATCTTGATTTTATCTCTCTTCTGATTTGACGGTGCAAAAGTACTACAATTTCTGCAACTAAAAAAGCAATTAAAGAAATCACTACTGACCGACAAAGAAATAATGCATCAAAAAGGGAAGCCATCTAGCAGATAACTTCCCTCCGATATAGTACTTTTGTTTTTCCACAAACAT
>SAAL01000226.1 GCA_009929445.1 Bacteroidia bacterium | reverse complement strand
TTTTTCAGGCCGGCAATTCAGTTATAGTACAAACGAGGAAGGATACTATTCCATCTCGTTGAGAATTAACGGTGAATGTGGCTGGAGCGCTGAAAACACCCAATCCATCTACTTTCAGGATACCAACAACGGATTCGTCTTGTCACCCAATCCGGCTTCCTCAACCGTTACTGTTGAAATAGCAGAAGAAACTCCGATTGATAATTCAGCAGTAAGAATGTCCACAGGCACGAAAACAACATCAATCAATTACACCATCCAGCTCTGGAACTCCTCAGGCCTGGTAAAACAAGTAGAAACCGACCAACCGCGCTATCAGCTGGATTTAACAGGTGTTCCTCCCGGATTCTACTATGTGCATGTAATCAAAGACGGGCAGACGTATCGCAAGCAGCTGGTAGTGCAATAATGTTTGATTTGTGTAGAAACTAATATAAATCCCTGTCAGGAATTCGGCAGGGGTTTACCCCCGTACTTTCGGATATGCCAGATAAATGCTCAACTTAACGCGCTGGTCGGCGAGATTTCCAGCAAAAGGCTGACAAGTTTTTTTACACACTGCTTTTTTCAGCTTTGCCACCCAAAGACTTAGAAAAGCCTTTGTTCCTAAACCTGCTTTATAACATCTTTTTATCCTTGCTATCCCCATGTATCCTTTGTAACTTTAACGCATATTATTTCAAAACTTTAACACATCCGATGCAGCGTTTTGGGGTGGAAAATCATCATATAAAAAAACACACTTTTATTAAAATATTAAAAATACAAATTACACATGAAAAAGAAAATGATCTTATTAATCTGGCTGACATCAATTTCATTAGTTGCATTTTCCCAAGATTTTCGAAAATTGGGAATTGGTGTAGGCTATGGCACATCATCCATAGTCGGAGACAGTATCCATCCTTTGGAACTTTCATTACGGTACAGGCTGGATAGGAAACAAACTTTTCAGTTGTATGTACCTCTCTACCAAAATAAGACAACTTATGATTATGGCTACTCTAAAACAGTAAGAGACCGTCTCGTAGGAGTAGGAATAGGATATGACTATAGTTTTCTTACTTATTCCAATCTTGATTTTATCGCTGGAATTAATACGGATTATAGCTGGTTTGAAAACAGAGAAAATTATCATGCAATATATGATGAGTACGAAGATGGGGTGTTTAAGGGAAAAATAGAAGACCGTAGCTTGATGTGGAAAAAACACAAAGGAGTTAACTTGCTACCAAATACAGGTGTTCGATTTACATTGAATAATCTTTCTGCCGAATTAAAATTGAATTTGCGAATCTCACATATCGCAAGAAAACGATATTTTCATGGAATAAAATGGAATCACACACTTTTACCAGATAGTCCTATTAGTGGATGGGAAGAACCTTCGGTCTATACAATTTATTCTGATAAATTGCAGGGTTTTTTGTCTTTTAATTTATGTTATTATTTTTAAATCAGAAATACTATGAAAACGAAATTGTAAATTCAATTAGTAAATGCAACTTTGACGGCAGGATAGTATAGATTATTTTTTCAGAGCCAGGGAGGAAAGACTCCCCCCTTTGCTCCGATGGAAAAAAATGACTATAATTGTTCTCCGTCCAAAGTTCACATTTATGAGTCATTTAACCAGGGAACAAAGATATACTA
>SAAL01000027.1 GCA_009929445.1 Bacteroidia bacterium | reverse complement strand
GATTTTCAACATAAAGTCATGCTGATAGCATGTGGGCTACATAACTTCACAATCTCATTGAAAACTAACGCTATAGCAATCTAATTTATATAATCTCTAATATTTATTTACTAAAGTTTTTGTAAATTTGTAAGTATGTTAAACTTCGCCGCCATAGATTTCGAAACCGCCAATCAGCATGCTACAAGTGTTTGCAGTGTGGGAATTGTAGTTGTTCGTGATGGTGAAATTACGGAGAAGTTTTACAGTTTGATAAAACCGGAACCGGAGTTTTATTCGTACTGGAATGTACAGACTCATGGAATTACTTTGGAAGATACGCAGTTTTCACCTGTATTTCCGCATGTCTGGGAGCAGATCGAACCAATGATTGAGGGACTGCCATTAGTGGCGCACAATAAGGGATTTGATGAGCGTTGCCTGAAGGAAGTTTTCCGGATGTATCAGCTGGATTATCCCGATTATGAATTTCACTGCTCACTGCAAATGGCCAGAAAACATCTCAAAGGACTCCTGCCAAATTACCGGCTGCACACCGTTTCTGAGTTTTGCGGATTTGAACTGAAAAACCACCATCACGCCCTGGCAGATGCCGAAGCCTGTGCGTGGATTGCCCGGTATTTTCAATAAAAAAATCCGATAATTCGTGATAATTACCGGATTTTTTTTTGAATTTTCTTCAATTTTACTTTTCCACTGGATCATTCTTCACAGAGCAATCTTTGCTTCGAAGTGGGAAAAGTTTCTGATGAAACTCACCCTGATTTTTTTCGTATTGATTAGTTTAAAAGATTGGTTTCTTAGATTTGGTTCACACTGTGCTATGCTGTACTGTGCTGATGCAAAGATAAGGTAAATAAATAAGAATTTCAGAAATAAATATATGTTTTACAACATATTATACAAGAAAATGAAGAGGAAGGATGTTAATTATTAATTAATTTAATAAATTGACGGGCATAAAATAAAAGAAATAAGGGCCAGATTGGAGGTGAGAGTTATTCATCTGCTTTTAATAATAACCTGTTGAGCAGGTTGTAAGCTTTGTAAATTCCAAGCTCGCCGGCTTTGCTCAGATCGAGTTTGGCGGGTTCTTCTTCGTTGAGGAATACGTAGGAGAGGCCTCTGCCAAAGTAAGCTTCGGAGAAGTTGGGATCAATTTCGATGGCTTTGCTGTAATTGGTTACCGAACCGCGATAGTCTTTCTGGCTAGCCAGGAAATTGCCTTTGTTGTAATAAGCGAACGTAAAATCAGGGCTGAGCGCTATGGCTTTATCGTAATCTTCGATAATTCGGATTTTGTTGATTTTATTGCGTTCTTCTGTCATCGAAAACGCTTCAGCACCCGTTTCCTGTTTGTCAGCGTCGGATGTATTTGTTTCAAATTCCATCTGCTTGATGCGTACGTTGCCACGCATGAAGTAGGCTAGGGTCAACTGTTCATCCAGCGCAATAGCTTTGTTCAGGTCTTCCAGCGCACTGCTGTAGTCCTGCACCGATTCAAATTCGATGGCTCTGGCAAAATACAGGTCAGCATCCGAGTTCTTTTGTCTTATTCTGTCCGACAGTTTTTCAATCTGCTCGAAGTGCGACTGTACATTTCCGGCGCTCATTATCTTGCTGTTGACAGCTATTTTCAGTTTTCCGTTGTATTTGTTTTTCCGGTTGAAATTCAGTATCAGATCGTGGAAACGGTTGGTACCCGACAGTACCGAATCTACATCTTCAAATGTGAGGTCGGCATTTTTGATGTAAGTGAGTTCGGCGTAGTTATTCTGCACTTTTCCTCGCAGGTTATCGTTGTAGGTTGTTTTTTTGAATTTATCTTCAGACTGTGCCGATAGTTTATCGGCAAGACTTTTAGCTTGCGTCACCAGGGCAGCTGAGGTGGTTACTTTAGCGATTTGATTTTTGGGTTCGAGTTGTTGTTTTCTCTTGTAATAATCCTTGTTGTTAACAATCTCGAAAACAAGTGATTTATAATAATTTGAAGTTCGTTTGTCACCTTTCTTGTTGTATGCTTCTGCCAGCGCATAGTAAGCGGGAGCGTAGTATTTATATTTGGTCAGGATGGATTCAAAATCGGTTATTGTTTTATCGAGCATACCCAATTCAAGCTCCAGATGGGCTTTCTGGAGGAGTGCCTCGTAGTTTTGCGGGTCCATTTCGAGCACCCGTTCCAGGTCGGTGAGCGCATTGTTTTTATCGCCCAGGTTATTTCGGAGCAAAGCGCGGTTGTAGTAAGCCAGGCTGTTGGAGCGGTCGAGTAGTATGGCAAAATTATAATCGTTGAGCGCCTGGTTGAAATTGTATTTTTTCACGTTCAGAATGCCCCGGTTAATATAATCGCCTACAAATTCCGAACCTTTTTCAATGGCTTTGCTATAATCTTCGAGTGCTCCCTTTTCATCGTTGCGCACCATCCTGATGAATGCCCGTATGCCGTAAGCGACGGGTTTTGAGGGCTCATTTTCAATAGCATTGTCAAATGCATTCAGTGCCGAAGTAGTGTCGTTCAGCGCCAGATAGAGCCTGCCCATTTCCACATCGGCATTTTCAGATTTCGGATTAATTCTTTTCAACTCTTTCAGGTTGAGTATGGCTCCCTGCAGATCATTTTTCTTCTCTTTGATGTGTGCAAGCAGTTTGTATGAAAGTTCCATGGTGCTGTCGATTTCAATGTTTTTTCGCACCATTTCTTCTGCACCTGTGGTATCATTATCAGAAAGCATTATCCGGCCTATTTCATATTCTATGCCTTTTGCTTTCGGGTTTATTTTTTTGAAATATTTCAAATCTTCAATGGCTCCCTTGTAATCCCTGTTTTTCTCTTTGGATTCAATCCGGTTAGCCAGGTAGTCGGAGTTGTCGGGATCAAATTCGAGCGCTTTGGTGAAATCGTGAATGGCTTCGGAGTATTTTTCGAGATTTTTACGGGCAAATCCTCTCGTGTAATATGCGTAAGGGATAAAAGGGCTGAGTCTGATAGCTTCATTGCAATCCTGCTCCGAACCCAGATAGTCGCCCAGGTTGATCTTAGCCATAGCCCTGTACATATAAGGTTCAGGCAGGTAGGGTTTCACTTTGATTACCTGATTGAAATACTGTATGGAAAGTATATAATCTTCAAAATAGAGCGCATTTCGCCCTATACTCATGATGCGGTCGGTATTCCATTGCCCGAAAGAGCACTGAATACTCAGCAAAAGCAGTATTGAAACCAGTAATTTTTTCAATTCGATTTTTCAGATAAAAATGGTTTTTTTATTCGCAGCCTGCTTCAGAACTCCACTCGGATGAAACTTTGAAATCGTCGGTTACTTTGTATCCCAACTGTTTGTCGGCCAGTACTTTCTTCATGTAGTTGGCCCAGATAGGCAATGCCATGGCTGCTCCCTGACCCTGCGCCATGGAATCAAAACGTATGGATCGTTCTTCGCCTCCAACCCATACTCCCGAAACCAATTTGGGAGTATAGCCCATGAACCATCCGTCGGAATTGTTGTTGGTAGTACCTGTCTTTCCTCCCATGGGCATTGTCAGTCCGTAAACTCTGCGAACACGGCTGCCAGTACCATCATCTATAACACTTCGCATCATGTAAATCATTTTGAAAGCTGTTTCTTCGCTGAATATTTCTTCCATTCTGGGAGTAAAACTGCCGATAATATTACCGTTAGCATCTTCTATATGAGACACATACAACGGGTCAACGCGGATTCCCCTGGAAGGAAATGCGGTGTATGCATCCACCATTTCAGCTACCGAAACTTCCACAGGTCCCAGTGCCAGTGATACCACCGGATCTATTTTACCTTTTATTCCAAAAGAATGCATGAGTTTTACAAGCGCTTCGGGAGTAAACTGATTCATCAGCCTTGCAGAAATCCAGTTGTTCGACTCTTTCAATCCCCAGCGAAGGGTTACCATTTCGCCTATCCTTCGGGAAGAGGCATTTCTCGGGCTCCAGGGTCCAGAGGAGGTCATGATTGTAATCGGTTCATTCAACACCATATCGCAGGGCGACATGCCTTCTTCCATGCAAAGTGTGTACAGATAGGGTTTCACGGTCGATCCGATCTGACGGCGTCCGAGTGTGACCATATCATACTGAAATGCAGTGAAATCGGGTCCGCCTACATAAGCTTTCACGTGTCCGTCAGCCGGGTCCATAGACATAAATCCGCAACGCAGGAAATGCTTGTGATAGCGGATGGAATCCATCGGAGTCATTACGGTGTCCACCCAACCATTGTATGTGAATACACGCATTTCGGTTTTTGTGTTGAAAGATTTGTCGATTTCTTCTTTCCCAGCTCCTTCTTTTTTTAGTTTTCGATAACGTTCACTTTGATTAACAGCACTTTGCATAATAGACGAAACCTCAGCTGTGGTCAGATCTCTGGAAAAGGGAGCGTATTTCCGTCCTTTTTTCTCACTGAAAAATTGTTTCTGAATGCTTTGCATGTGTTGATCTACCGCTTCTTCGGCGTATCGTTGCATTCTTGAATCGATGGTAGTGTAAATCTTCAGTCCATCGGTGTAGATATCGTATTTTGAACCGTCGGATTTTTTATTCTTTTCAAAGAAACCATATAGCGGGTCATTTTCCCACGACCATTTATCGTTTTCATAGGTTTCTTTTTGCCAGTCGGCATAATCGCTTTTCACCGGTTTTTTGGCAGTGAGTACTTTCCGAAGGTATTCTCTGAAGTAGGGTGCAAGTCCTTCCTTGTGATCCACCCGTTTATAATCAAGTATCAGGGGTAATTTTTTGATGGAGTCACTTTCGTTTTCGGTTAGGAATCCTGCTTTTCGCATCTGATCCAAGACCACATTCCTGCGCGATGATGATCGTTCGTTGTATCTCAGGGGATTGAAGTAGGAGGGGTTCTTACACATTCCCACCAGTGTGGCTGCTTCCTGAATGTTGAGCTTATCAGCGGGTGAGTTGAAGTAAACGTGTGAGGCTGATTTTATTCCCACGGCATTGTTCAGAAAATCGAACTGGTTGAGATACATGGCTATGATCTCTTCTTTGGAATACATCCTTTCGAGTTTTACGGCTATTACCCATTCGATTGGTTTTTGAAAGGCACGTTCTATAATATTGCCTGCTCCGGGTGAGTAGAGTTGCTTGGCAAGCTGCTGGGTGATGGTGCTGCCGCCTCCGGAGTTGGAGCGGGTAAGTACACCGAATACTGCTCTGATAAGGCCGCGAAGGTCTATACCCGAATGCTTGTAGAACCGGATATCTTCGGTGGCAATCAGCGCGTTGATGATGTCTTTGTCTATTTCGTTGTAGTTGATGGGCACGCGGTTGTCGCGTCCTTTGTAGTACCTTCCAAGCAGTTGAGCATCAGATGAATATATTTCAGTAGCCGATTTATTGATCGGATTCTGCAATTCGCGTATTTCCGGCAGATAACCAATCCATCCGATGCTGATCAGAAAAAATAATAGTACGACTACAGCCAGCCCAATTCCAAAGATTTTCCAAAATACTTTCCTGAACCCGATGCGCCTTTCCTCCGTTAATGCCATATTCCAGTTGCTTTCTTAATATTTTATATCTTACAAAATTACGTTTATTTTTTTAATTGAGTGATTTGGCAGACCGATTTGAACTTTTTTTAATAGTTTTGGTATATTTTCTCACACGTACATCATATCGGCGATTATCTTATCCGATATATGAATGCCTTCGGGTGTTAAACGGAGAAAGTTGAATTTTCTTACAATTTTCGAATCCTGAATATACTTTTCGGCCGATTGCAAACAAAAATCATGCAGTTTTTCTCCAAAATTATTTTTCAATGATTCCAGATCAATCCCTTCGATTGTTCGCATCGAAACCATCACAAAATCGTTGTATTTATCCGGCAGGGAAAGTATTTCTTTTTCAAAAAAAGGTTGATTTTCTGAAATGAATGAGCAGTATTTTTTGTTGGATGATACATTCCACTGGCGTGAATTGCCATCATAAGAGTGTGCTGCAGGACCTATGCCAAGGTAAGGCCTTTGCTTCCAGTAGGCTGAATTGTGGCGTGACCGATGCCCCGGTTTAGCAAAATTGGAAATCTCATAGTGTTCGAAGTCCGATTTTGAACAGGTTTCGACGAGGTAATTGTACATTTCGATCATGGTGTCGTCGTCGGTTGGAATAATTTTTCCGGATTTCATCCGGTGCCAGAGCGGAGTACCCTGTTCGTAAGTAAGGCCATAAGCTGAAATGTGCTGTACGCGAAGTTTTACAGCCATATCAACCTGCATTTTCCATGATTCCAGGCTTTGGCCTGGTAATCCGAAAATCAAATCGATGCTCATATTTTCAATACCGGTCTGATGAGCCACGTTGATACTGTCCAGAGCTGCCCGGGCCGTATGTCGTCGGTTGATAGCTTTCAGCTGTAGGTCATCAAAACTTTGTATGCCTATGCTCAGGCGATTTACACCTGTTTTTATGAGCTCTTTCAGATAACCGGCTGATAAATCATCCGGATTGGCTTCGAGTGTAATTTCAGCATCTTCATTTACAGAAAAAAAAGAACTGACAGCATTCAAAAGGTTTTTAATATCAGCTGCTGATAATGTAGAGGGTGTGCCGCCTCCGAAATAAATGGTTTCGACTTCCTCCGAGAGATATGTTTTTCTGATTTCAATTTCGCGGAGCATGGCATTTACAACATCTTGTTGCAGCGAAAAATCCGTTTGAGTGTAGAAATCGCAGTATGTACACCTGGTTTTACAGAATGGAATGTGAAAATAGATACCTGCCATGGTTGTTTTTGTTGATAGATTTACAAAAATACGATTAGTTCGATGATTGATAAAGCTATAAAACATTTTATTCGTAAAATTTTTACTATTTTTGGGAAATGAATATTTTTTTTGAAAAAAACCGTTTTATAACATGACAACACGAAGAGAATTTATCAGGAGTGCAGCTTTGGCATCGGCAGGGCTTGCTTTCAGCGGAATTACTTCCAAAATGACAGCACAGAGTTTCGAACGGATAGCAGGAGCCAACAGCAAAGTTAACGTTGCATTTGTGGGCATTGGTAACCGGGGCCTGGAGGTGCTTAATGAATTTGTAAAAACCGGAATGGTCAATGTGGTAGCCCTGTGCGATGTGGATTTGGGCGCTCCCCATACCGCCAAGGCAGTAGCTGACCATCCAAAAGCGAAAACATTCAAAGATTTCCGGAAAATGTTTGACAAAGTTCGCAACGAATTTGAAGCAGTGGTAGTAGCTACACCCGATCATTCACATTTTCCCATTTGCATGCTTGCCATATCCGAAGGAAAACATGTATACGTCGAAAAACCGCTTACACGTACGTTTTATGAGTCGGAACTGCTGATGAACGCTGCCGCCGGGCATAAAAACGTGATTACACAGATGGGCAATCAGGGACACTCCGAAGCCAACTATTTTCAGTTCAAAGCCTGGAAAGAAGCCGGAATCATTAAAGATGTCACACGAATTACAGCACACATGAATAATCCGCGCCGCTGGCATACCTGGAATCCGAAAATTACGAAATTTCCGGACAAAGAATCCATTCCCGATACGCTCGACTGGGATACATGGCTTTCGGCAGTGCCTTATCACGATTACAACAGCAAATTTCACATGGGAGAATGGCGCTCCTGGTACGATTTCGGTATGGGCGCACTGGGCGACTGGGGTGCACACATTGTGGATACTGCACACGAATTTCTGGAACTGGGATTGCCCGAAGAAATAAATCCGCTCAAACTGGACGGGTATAACCAATTTTTCTATCCAATGGCAAGTACGATAGAATTTAAATTTCCGAAAAGAAAAAAAATGCCACCCGTAACTTTGACCTGGTATGATGGTGTGGATAATATACCTACCATACCGACCGGTTTTGGAGCTACGGAACTCGATCCGAACATACCACAAGTGGCAGGATGGACCATTCAGCCGGCAAAACTGAATCCGGGAAAAGAAATTTACAGCAAAAACCTGACATTCAAAGGAGGGTCGCACGGCAGCACGCTGAGTATTATTCCCGACGAAAAAGCCAAAGAAATGGAAAAGAAATTGCCTGCAGTACCCAAAAGTTCGTCTAATCATTTTGCTAACTTCATCCTGGCTTGCCAGGGAAAAGAAAAAACGCGCTCACCTTTCAGTGTCAGTGCACCACTGAGCCAGGTTTTCTGCCTGGGAGTGATTGCACAGCAAACGAACCGGAAACTGATTTTCGACAGAAAAACCAAACAAATAACCAGCGATCCGTTTGCCAACGCTTTGCTGGCCGGAGTTCCTCCACGTAAAGAATGGTACGAATTTTATAAACTTTAAATTACCGGTTTTAGCATGAAAAGAATAATTATTACAGTCGCAATAATCATAATTTGTGTGACTTCATACGCCCAACAACCCGCCTGGCAAAGTTTATTCAATGGAAAAAACCTGAAAGGCTGGACAAAAATAAACGGAACTGCCGAATATAAAGTGGTTGACAACGCCATTATAGGTATTTCAAAGCCGGGAACGCCCAATACATTCCTCAGAACAAATAAAATGTACGGCAATTTTATCCTTGAATTTGATTTCAGGGTGGACGATGGACTCAATTCGGGTGTACAGTTCAGAAGCAACAGCCTGAAGGAATACAGAAACGGTACAGTTCACGGTTATCAGTTTGAGATTGATCCTTCATCCAGAGCCTGGACAGGAGGCGTGTATGATGAAGCCCGCAGAGGCTGGTTATATCCGATGACATATAATCCGGCAGGGCAAAAAGCCTTCAAAAAAGGAGAATGGAACACGGCACGCATTGAAGCCATCGGAAGTAATATCCGCACCTGGGTAAACGGAATATATTGTACTGATTTACTGGATAATATGACCGAAACGGGTTTTATAGGATTGCAGGTACATTCCATCGGCAACAATCAGGAACTTGCAGGTAAAACAGTTGCCTGGCGGAACATACGGATACTGACTACGGAACCGGAAAAACACAAAATATCAGCGAAAGAGGAAATTGTACAAATAAATACGATAGCCAACACCATTTCGAAACGTGAAACTGAAGAGGGTTGGAAGTTGCTTTGGGACGGGAAAACCACCAACGGTTGGCGAGGTGCCAAAATGGACGGATTTCCTGAAAAAGGCTGGAGAATAGACGACGGAATACTGAAAGTGCTGAAAAGCGATGGAGGGGAATCAACCAACGGAGGCGACATAGTGACAACGCGTCCGTACAAAAATTTCATGCTGAAAGTAGATTTCAAAATCACCGAAGGAGCCAATAGCGGTATAAAGTATTTCGTTGATACAGAGCTTAATAAAGGTCAGGGATCAGCTATCGGATGCGAGTACCAGATTCTTGACGACACGAAACATCCGGATGCTAAACTGGGTGTAAACGGCAACAGAACACTTGGAGCACTCTACGATTTGATTCCACCCGCTGCCAATAAGCCATTCCGGGGCGGATTTTTCAATACAGCTTTGATTATTGTGAAAGGAAATTATGCAGAACACTGGCTCAATGGAGTGAAAATAGTGGAATACGACCGAAACAACCAAATGTGGGATGCGCTGGTGGATTACAGTAAATATAAAGACTGGCCCAACTTTGGGAATGCGGAGCAGGGATTAATTTTGCTTCAGGACCACGGAGATGAAGTATGGTTTCAAAATATAAAAATCAGGGAACTGTAAACCAAAAAAGGAATTAATTTGATAAAAAAGTTGGAAGTTATTACAGATTCCGGCTTTTTTTATATTGAGCAAATTGAATGCTCTTAAATTAAAATCGTTATATTTGCACGAATATAAAAGTCAGATGGAAATGAAAAAACTAGCCCTTATTCTTATTTTTCTTCCACTTTTTTCTTTTTCGGTTATCTCGCAAGAGTCTGAAATAGAGAATATTATTCATTCCGTAAGGGAGAATTATGTGCCGGACAAACGAATTTGCATCTATGAAGTTACTTCCCAAATCAACGAGAACTCATTGGTTCTGAAAGGGAGAATTTCAGATTCAAACGTTTATCAGCAGCTACTGCAAACGATTAAAAGCAGAGGAATTGCATTCACAGACAGTATTCAGTTGATGCCCGAAAGCACCATCGGGTTGAAACACTGGGGCATTGTGCCTCTTTCGGCCATTTTTATCCGCTCAGCACCCGATTTTACTGCGGAAATAACCACCCAGGCCACACTGGGAACTCCTGTTAAGATACTGGATAAAAGGGCAGGCTGGCTACTTATCCAGACTCCCGATAAATACATCGGGTGGACAAATACAACCATACGAATGTTGGATAAAAATGAATTGTCCGTTATAACTAAAAAACGGAGAGTAATTGTAACTGATTTTTATTCAACTATTTATAAATCTCCTTCCGGAAAATCGGAGCGAATAATGGAGGTTTTGAAAGGAAATATACTGACACTTGAAAATGAAAAAAATCACCTGGAATTTTCACAGGTATCATTGCCCGACGGCAAAAAAGGATTTATTCCGAAAAAATCGGTAATCAAATTCAGCGAATGGCAAAAATCCATCCGGCTTACAGGCGAAAATGTAGTTGAAACCGCCAAAGATTATCTGGGTTTGCCTTATCTCTGGGGAGGCACTTCCCCGCGGGGTTTTGATTGCAGCGGATTTACCAAAACCGTATATTTTATGTACGGTAAAATCCTGCCCAGAGATGCTTCACAGCAATACTTTATTGGCGAGAAAATTGACATTTCCGAAGGTTACGGCAAGTTGCAAAAGGGTGATTTGTTGTTTTTTGGGCGAAAATCGGTATCAAATCCCAATGAGCATATCATTGTCCATGTGGCAATTTATGCCGGCGGGAAAAAATTCATTCATTCATCGGGATATGTTCGGATAGACAGTCTGGATCCACAAAGTGAAGATTATGACGAGTACAATGCCGGTCGACTTCTGGGTGCACGCCGTATAATCGGAACGAATCCTGAGAATGTGGAAAGCATATTCTTAAATAATTGGTATAACTAGTATATTTACAGATTATTAAATAGTAGTATTTAAATGTAAACATTATGTCGCAAAATCGTAGAAATTTTATTAAAAGCCTGGCAATAGCCGGTGGTTTGAGTATGATGGATTTGCCAGTGCTGGCAGAAAAAAATGCCCGGCAAGAAACCTCCAAAGCATCACGAACTTCTAAAATGAAGCTGAGTTGGTTTCCGTATAACCTGCAGCTGAAACATGCATTCAACATCTCCAATTATTCACGGAAAACAACTCCGGTAGTGCTGGTAACACTTGAATACGACGGATTAACCGGATATGGTGAAGCAGCGCTACCTCCTTATTTAGGCGAATCGCAGCCTTCGGTTGTCGCTTTTTTGGAAAAAATAGATTTATCCGGTTTTTCAGATCCGCTGCAGATGGATGAAATATTACATTATGTGGATTCTCTTGTCGAAAATAATACGGCTGCCAAAGCAGCTGTGGATATTGCATTGCACGATTTGGCCGGAAAAATAATCGGAAAGCCGTGGTATCAGCTTTGGGGGCTGAACATCGACAAAATACCCGATACTACATTTACAATCGGGATGGACACCGAAGAAATTTTACGTCAGAAAGTGAAAGAAGTGGAAGGTCAGTATAAAATATTGAAAATAAAACTGGGTGGAAAAGACGACCGGAAAATGGTGGAGACCATTCGTTCCGTTACCGCATTGCCTATAGCTGTAGATGCCAATCAGGGCTGGAAAGATAAGCATCAGGCGCTTGAGATGATTCACTGGCTCAAAGAAAAAGGAATTGTGATGATAGAACAACCGATGTCGAAATATCTCCCGGACGATATAGCCTGGCTTACCGCAGAAAGTCCGCTTCCCATTTTTGCCGACGAATCAATCCAGCGATTGCATGATGTGGTGAGAACAAAAGGTGTTTTCTCAGGCATCAATATCAAACTGATGAAATGTACGGGTATGCGCGAAGCCTGGAAAATGCGAAATCTGGCTCAATCACTCGATATGAAAGTGATGATAGGCTGTATGACTGAAACTTCTTGTGCCATATCGGCTGCCGCTCAACTCGCTCCCGGGATGGATTTTGCCGATCTGGACGGTGCACAGCTTATTCAAAACGATGCATTCAGCGGAGCCGAACTTATTAATGGAAAGGTTATGCCCCTGAACCTGCCCGGCATTGGAGTAAAACCAGTTTGACACTGATTGTCATCCCGAAGCGAAACGCAGTGTAAGGAGCGAACTAAATCAGATTCCTCACTTCGTTTGGAATGACAAGGTCACTTTTTGTCGATTACCCGTCGATACGGATTGCAGAAATAATCACGTTTTCAGTACGACGTGTTCGAAAGAACTCCAGCACCGCTGCCATACAAACAATGGTTAAGTGAAAATGTCAGCGCAGCGGAATATAACACACTCGGCAACTGTCATCCCGAACGAAACGCAGTGGAGTGAGGGAACTCACAGACAAGTCGAAGCGAAACGCAGTATAGTGAAGGAGCAAAAAAACATATATAAAAAAAATCTTACATCAAACTAACGTTAAATTATCATGACACAACGAAAAGCAACACAAATTATCAGGGGTCAGCACGCTGTAGATGGTGCAGGAGTTCATTTAAGACGGGTAGTAGGGTTAAGAAACGTGCACGATTTTGATCCGTTTCTGATGCTCGATGGCTTTGATTCGCTGGATCCGAACGATTACATCAAAGGCTTTCCCTGGCATCCGCATCGTGGAATTGAAACAGTAACTTATCTGATCAAAGGGGAAATAATCCATGCCGACAGCCTGGGAAATCGGGGAACGATCAGGGATTTGGAGTGCCAATGGATGACAGCCGGCTCGGGAATCATTCACCAGGAAATGCCACAACCGTCTGAACGAATGCTGGGTTGTCAGCTTTGGGTAAATCTGCCCGCAAAAGATAAAATGACCCTGCCTGCTTATGGAGATATTACCCAGGAAGATGTAGAGATTGTAGAAGAGGAAAATGCGTTAGTTAGGATTATTTCGGGTAGTTACAAAGGTCGTTCCGGTGCCTTTCAGGGTGAATACATAAAAGTTAAATACCTCGATGTGGAACTTGCTCCCAATGCAACCTGGAGTTATTCTGAAACTCCAAATAAAGAAACATTATTCATATATTTGCTTGATGGGACATTAGCACCCGATGAAAATTTATCAGCTTTTGAAAATAAGGCTTGTGCCGTATTATTTACTTTTGACAATCCGGAAAGCACTGAAAATGATCGTATTACAGTAAAATCGGGTGGGGAAGGAGCGCGGTTCATTTTGCTCGCCGGCAAACCGCTCCGCGAGCCCGTTTCGTGGGGAGGACCCATTGTCATGAATACGCGGGAAGAACTGAATTTAGCATTTGAAGAACTGGATAACGGCACTTTTATAAAACACAAATAAAAAATCAACTTACCAATTAAAAAAAGTCAATTTAATATGTACAGAAAGAAGAAACCACTTACGGGTTAATCGTAAGTGGTTGATTGTCAAGTCGGGGTATCGGGATTCGAACCCACGACCCTCCCGATTCAAATCGGGATGTGCTAACCGGACTGCTTTTAATAATAAAAACTTCTTTAAAATCAGAAATAAAAACAACCTGAAATCACTGGCAATCTGAAACGTACTACGATAATTTTGAGTGAAATAAAATATTCTTACATAAAATCCGATGAATTTAATTAAATCCTTCCTCCTTCTTTTCCTGATAAGTTTAGCACTCCATGTTCAGGCGCAAAAAACCGATCGTAAACTGACCTCACTCATCGAAAGGGAGGTTACCGGTTTTAATGGAACTGCCGGTGTATATGTGAAAAATCTGAAAACTGGAAAAGAAGCAACATTCAATGCTGATACGGTATTCCCTACCGCCAGTACAATTAAAGTTCCGATTATGGTTGGAGTTTTCAGTAAAATTGAAAAAGGTGAGCTGGATTACTTCAAACCAGTAATTTATACTTCTGATAAACAATTGTATAAGGGTGATGACGGAATATTGTCTTCATTGAAAGACAGTACAAAGATATCTCTGAGCATAGTGCAGATGTTGAGTATTACTACGAGCGACAACAGTGCCAGTTTGTGGCTTCAGGAACTGGCAGGAACCGGCACTGAAATCAACCGACTGATGCATGATTCAGGACTGGAAAATACAAGGGTAAACTCTCGTACACCCGGCAGGGAAGCCAATCGGGAAATGTATGGCTGGGGACAAACTACTCCGCGCGAAATGGCATCGCTACTGGTTAAAATCCGAAACGGAGCAATTATTTCCCGATCTGCCTGCGAAGAAATGTACAGAATCCTTGGTACAATTTATTACGACGACCGTGCGTTAAGCCAGATTCCTCCAACCGTCAACACAGCCTCAAAGCAAGGAATGGTCAGCGCTGCACGTTCGGAGGTGGTTCTTGTAAATGCACCTCACGGCGATTATGTTTTTGCAGTTTACACAAAAAATCAGAAAGACACCGGTTGGGAAAAGAGCAATGAAGGACGAATGCTGATTGTACGTATATCCTCTTTATTGTGGAATTATTTTGAGCCGGATTATGGATGGAAACCTGCTCCGGGACATGAAAAATTTGATGGGAACGATTAATTGAGTGTTTTTTCGGAAATTTTGATCATCTTATCCATTTAATCGATTGTTTAAATTTCAATCAAACATAAATTGTAAACAATATAATTGATATTTTATGATTTTTCAGAGAACGTTTTTTTTTTAATGTTCGTTTCTCTGTTTTAAATATCAGGCAATCAATCTATTGCAGAAATAACTTTTTGTACAATATTTTTTTATTGGAAAATTATACACAGAATTAGTGCTCAATCAATTGTTTTTTATTATCTTTGCACTCGCTTTTTGAGAGAAAAGTACGGGGTGTAGCGCAGTCCGGTTAGCGCACCTGCTTTGGGAGCAGGGGGTCGTGGGTTCGAATCCCGCTACCCCGACTTGAAAATCAAGGAGTTACATTGAAAAATGTAGCTCCTTTTATTTTTGGTTGAAACAGAGTTGAAACAATACGACTTTTCACTAAAACCGCTATATTTAATATTGTTGACAAATATACTCTTTACCAATAGTGGTAAGAAAGGAGCTGTATTGAGTACATTAAATATAGCCATTATCGGCAAAACTGAAATAATCATACCTGGTGATGATTATATGGTCAAACAACTGAATCTCCAAAAACTTACAGGCACTTTTAATCTTCTTAGTAAATTCCCTGTCTTGTTCACTGGGATTGATGTTTCCCGAAGGATGATTATGAACTAAAATAATAGAACTAGCCAGGCATTTGAGAGCAACGCTCAATACCAGCCTCAGATCTATTACAGTACTGTTGATGCCACCTCTAGAAACATCATATACTCCCAGTATGGTGTTTGATGAGTTGAGAAGCAACATCTTTACATTTTCCTGAATATCCAGTGTATCATCATCCCAGTGGTTCAGAATGAAATTATACACGTCTACACTACTCGATACTTTGACAGCATCTTGATTTTTGTTTTTGTACGAAATAAGAATTTCTGTGAGTTCCATAAAAAAAAATGTAATAATCCCTTCTATTTTACACCATTCGTGGTATGGATGAATAGAAGGGATTGGTTAATTAACTGGCGAATTCAGCATGCTTAGGATACAGATTACTGAATGCATTCAAGTTCATTAATAATGCATCAGAATTGTCTTGTTTCTGCAAAACAGCTTCCTTCTTTTCGGGTGTGAACACCTACCTGTGATTCAGAATCAACTCCTCGCCGGTTTCTTTTACGACATACAAATAGTTTTCGCATTCCTCTTTTACAATAGTGCCCTCTATCTCTTTTCCGACAAAGGATTGACACATCACTTGATCGAAAGTAGTCGGGATATACGCTTTTTTAGTAGTGGCGTAATAACTGCCTGTTGATTGACTTTGAACAATTTCAAGACCGCCTTGAACTTCAAGGACATGAAAAGTAGAACCATCTTCTTTGGTTCTTTCTTTGTAGCTAACAATTTTTACCATTTTGATATTTTTTTGAGTTGAACAATACAGATGAAAATCAGAAAATTCATGAGAAATTATTTACTCCTCCGTAATTTTCCTTTTTCCATCAGGCGGGGGGGACTGTTTTTCCGCGAAGATTAGTGGGGGATCTGAATGGGGGCAATCACGTTTGAGTTTTAATGGTTGGAAAAAAAAATGATAAAAATTTTTCAGTAATTCGATTAATGCAACATTCAAGTTGATATTGATAAATATACGAATTTATTAAATCTTTGATTTGCTTTTTTATAAAATGAAAAAATCTGAAAGAAATTGAAAAAACTAAAACTTAAACTAAATTTTGGTTATATAAAATAAATTTTATTATTTTTTGTATAATAAATAATTGGTATATTTGTCGGGCATAGCTGAAAAGTTACACTTTTTTTAAAAGTGGTAAATTCTTACGTATGTTGGTTATTTGCTCAAAAGAATATTTTTTTCCTACGAAGTACACATGCACTTGATAGCTGTTTTTTAATTTTAAAATATTCATCACATAATTCAGATAGAAATAATTCATTATGAGATTCAAGCTAAAATTACATATCGACAAGCAAATACATGGAAATACACTTCCTTTCAATTATCAATACGAATGTTCGGCAGTAATTTATAATATGCTGGCAAAATCGGACGCTGTATTTTCACAGTGGTTACATGATAATGGCTTTCAAGCCGACAAAAAACAATTTAAGTTATTCACTTACTCACGCTTGCTGATACCCAAATTCAGCGTTCAGGGAAGTTATATGAAAATTCACTCTGATGAATTGGAATGGAACATCTCTTTTATACCCGAAAGTAGTACACAACAATTTATTCAGGGAATTTTCGGTGAGCAGGAATTTGAATTAGGCAACCGCCATGCCCGGATACACTGCCGGGTGCAACAGATAGAATTATCGCCTCCCCCGCTGTTCACCGAAAAAATGCAGTTCGGTTTGCTCTCGCCTATGTGTATTACACTGAAACATCCAGACCAGACTGAAGAATACATTGCACCGGATCATCCTCAAGCGAATGCATTGATACGCCAAAATCTGCTGGATAAACACAAAGCCTGGCTTGGCACTGAATATCAGGAGAAGGATTTTCCGTTCGAAATTAAAACTCTGACAAAACCCAAAACAGCTCTTATAACCATTAAAGCTGAAACGCCCCATGAAAGCAAAATCCGTGGTTATATGTGTGAATTTGAAATGACAGCCCCCGTTCAATTAATGAAAATAATGTATGAAGGAGGAATTGGAGGAAAAAATAGTATGGGATTTGGGATGGTAAAATCCATTTAATTTGGAAGCTAATGATTAAAAAAGCAAAAAAGGATGCTTATTCCACCGAACAACTGGAATACGAAAAGTACTATCATATTTACAATTGTGGTATTAATGGATGTAATTTGTTTAACGAACCCGGAAATTATACGTATTTTCTGAATTTATACAATAAATATATATCACCGATAGCCGATACATATGCATGGGTACTGATGCCTAATCATTTTCATTTATTGGTAAAGATAAAAAGCGAGGTGGATATACTTGATTCACTTTTAAATTCTTCTTCAAACCTGACAGGTTTTGAAAACCTGTCAGGTTTAACAAATGAAGCGCAAAGCGATAATGTAACCATCAAACCCCTTTATCAATATTTCTCGAACCTGTTTAATGCCTATACAAAAGCATTTAATATCAGATTTAACAGACATGAATCATTGTTCGAACGACCATTCAAACGCAAATCAATTGACAACAAAAGATACCTTAAAAACGTATTGCTTTATATCCACAACAATCCTGTACATCATGGCTTTACTAACAGTCCATCCGATTATCCCTGGAGCAGTTACCTGACTTGTGTGTCGATAAAAACAACCAAACTGCAACGGGAACAAGTAATCGGTTGGTTCGATAATGAAGCGAATTTCAAATCGTACCACAATAGAAAACTGGATATTATTGCGATTGAACAATGGCTGGAAATGTAGAAATTATAATTCCTGTCGGATTTCAAAACCTTAAAATTTTAGAAACATTAACTATTTTGTTGAAAAATAAAATATTAGTGTCAGAAATTGTCAAAAAGAGTTTGTTTATTTGCAGTTGGTATTGAATTAATATTTAATCCAGAGAGGATTTTTGGAAAGCATCACCTATAATTAGGGAAATAATCCTGACAGGTTTTGAAAACCTGTCAGGATTGGGAAAATAGGAGTAATCAAAAATGAAATAATATGATAAAAGAATTGATAAATTTTACGGAGAATCTCGAGGAGGAGTTCAAAAACTTGGGTTCTACACCTAAGGAGGGTTTGCATATACGAATGAAACTCTTTGTAAGCGAATCAGGAGAAGCAAAAATTGATACTTCCTACTTTGAATATGAACAATATTCAAAAAAGCAAAAAGGTGAGATTTCAGATTTTTTAAGTCAGTGCAAATTATTGCATCAGAATGCGTGGTGCATCGATACCTACAAATGCTTTGACTTGCCAACGAAAGCAATCCATACCTGTTCTCCATTTGCTGTTGCATTTAAACGAGAACATTTGGAAGGAGGGGAGAAATTCAAAGCGAATATTGGCAAGAAGAAACAAATCTATGAACGCTTTGGAGAATATTTTACTAAAGCCTTTGAACTGTTTGAAAACAAAGAAGATGTTGAGAAATACATACTCTACAAGAATTTCTTCACGCATAAAACGTTTACCTCCGTCCTTCAAAGAATAGAAGAGGATTGTAAAACCAAACGCATCCAATTTGAAGAAGAAATCTTGCAAATCAAAGAGAGATTAAAAAACTGTTCGGATAAAACTCAAAAAGAAGAACTCAAAGAGCAAGTTACCACCATTGAGCAAGAGCTTCTGAAAGTAAAACCACTGGACGATAGCGACTATGTTCTGTTTTATCTTGATGTGCCACTGGAATTATACCAACAGGTTCATAAGAAATACTTGGACGACAAGCTATTTAATACTGCATTTTATAATACAGAACCAAATCAAGAAGGAGTTATTTTTGGAACCAGCAATTTTATGAACGGCTTCAATAGCAATATGCCTTTCCTAATGCATCAAACAGCGACATTTGATATTAGCGGAAGGATATCCAATCTGGATGCAAAACTATTAAATGAATTAAAGAATATTCTTCCAAACAAAACTCTTCCCAATCCTTTGCCTGTTTTTATCTACAAAGAAGAGTTGCAACGGAAAGTGATAGGAATATTCAAGGAAAGTGAATTCAGATTTGGTTATAAAGAAATTATTCAGAAGTTAGTCGAAGATAATATAGACGATATTGGCAACTATTATCTTCTTTTCTGGCAGAATACAAAAGATGGTATTGTTTTTAAAGATTTTGACTTTGTATCGACTTTTGAATATTCGGTATCAAAAGAAAAGCCGCTTGCTATATTGAACTTGTTTGATATTAAGGAAAAAGGTGGAAAAGAAAACAAACATTACCCTGCTGTTTACAACATTTTTGAATTTGAACAGCAAGTAATGAAACCGTTTATCCAAAATAAGTACTTGCGGGTTGATTATTTTGGAGATTTAAATAAAGATGATTACGCAAAATTAGATTTAACCTTTAACTCTTACAGCAGGTACCGCAAAGCAATATACGATTATGTGTACAAATCTCAGCGAAATACTATTCACGGTCATATATTTGATGAAATGGTATTTAATGCAATAACCGACGACATTAAAAACAACAATGATTATGGTATCAGAGAAAAACTTAATATCTGGTACAGCTTATATGAATATTTTAATACTAATAATAAAATCAATATGGTAAACAAATTAAAAGACTATCAGGACTTTGTTGCGGCCATCATAGCAGATGAACCAGTGACTGATATTACGGATGAAAAATTTGCCTTTGCTGCCGGGCAGGTTATCGAGTATATTTTGAGTAAAAGTAAATCGGCAGACAACAGCTATAATCTGTTAGAACCCTATTTACAGCAATCAAAATGCGCAGAGTTTAAACGGGCAATAGCCAATGATTTCGGACGATACAAACACGAAAATTTCTCTAAAAACTTTGAGAAGGTGGCTGCTTTTGTATTGAGTTACGAAACGTCAGCAAATCTTAAACATTTATTGCCACAGATTCTTTCAGGTGTATTCTCTAAAAATCAATTATTCAGTACTAACCTTTCAAAATAAACAATCATGTCAACATTCAACAACCGCGTATATGGCGCAGCCATTATCAAATCAATCAATTCAAATTACAATGCTGATTTCTCGGGTCAACCCCGCAAATTACCAAACGGTATAGTGTATGCAACTGACAAAGCTTTGAAATATTCTATTCGGAATTTCTGGAAAGCAGCATTAAATGAAAAAGTATTCTATTTCAAATCTTTAAGTGAAGAAATGTCTCCCAGAACATTGGACGAAACATATGCTTTCCATTTTGGAGATTTCAAAGAAAAAGATAAAACGAAATTACGACTGGAAGTTCTTGGAAATATTTTGAAATGCCTTGATGTAAAACTATTTGGAGGTACTTATGCGGGAAAAACCAATATTTCAATACACGGCACTTGCCAGATTACTCACGGCTTAAACAAATTCTCCGAAAATGTGATTTATTCAGAACAGATCATGTCTCCTTTCCGGAATTCAAATGAAGCAAGTGCTGATAGCACAATGACGACATTGGGAACTCAATCCCGCTTACAGGAAGGGCATTATGTACATCATTTTTCGGTAAACCCGAAGAACATTGCAGGCGATGTTGCAAGAACCGGAGCAGAAGGATTAACAACCGAAGATGTAGCCAAGCTAAAAGAAGGTTTGCGCAAGGGAGCCACTTACTATGACTCTGCTGCTAAAGCGGGAACGGAAAACGAGTTACTATTGTGGATACAACTAAAACCTGAATCAAAAATAGTATTACCCTCATTTGTGAGCCTTATTGACATTAACGAAGACAAAGAAATTAATTTATCAAGAGTAAGTGCTTTATTGGCAGAAAGTCATATTAAGTCGGAAATTGAGAAAATTGAAATTTCCTACAATAAATCAAATACAAAAGTAACAGGCGAACCCGCAGGTGCTGTTTTTACTGAATTGTAAATACGGAGTCCCATGAAATTAATATCATTCGACTTAAAAGCAGACTTTGCATTTTTCCGAAAACCCGACACCAATGCCACCATTAACTTGTCCTATAATATCATTCACCGCCCTGCGGTATTAGGTATTTTGGGTGCAATTGTTGGGTTAGAGGGTTATAAGGAAAAAGCAAAGCTGCCACAGTATTATGATGTATTGAAGGACGTGAAGATTGGTATAGAACCCCTAAGTCATGATAAGGGGAATTATAGCAAAACAAATATCAAGTACTCCAATACAGTAGGATATGCCAACAAAGGAACAAATTTTCTGACGGAAGAATTGACTTTGGTAAAGCCGGAATACAGGATTTATCTTTTATTGGATGAGCACAAAGACTATCAAAAACAATTGGTTGAGAATATCAGAAACGGTTGTGCTGAATTCATACCATATTTGGGTAAAAATGAGTTTACAGCTTGGTGGAGTGCCGATTCGTATAAAGAATATCATTTTTCGGATGAAAGACAACCAAACGGGAGTGTCAGAATTAAGACTATCTTCCAGAAAGATCATGTTCTAAAGAATAATGTTGAAGCTCCTTTTCCCGATTTGCTCAATTTTGATAATACAGAAAGTCCGTTTATTTATTTTGAACGCTTACCAAAAGATTTTGACTTATCATTAATGCAATACGACTTAGGTGAGTTTGCGTTCTCAAACTATCTGATCAAAAATGCACAAACATTAGAAAGTCTGTTTTTTATAAACGAATTAAATGCCTATGTGCAACTGCTTTAAAACTGTTACTGAGATTGTTCGTGATTTACCTGCATTGAGTAGTTATTTACTTAATGCAGGTAATTACTATGCTCATTTACCAAAAGTTGCAGAAATCCAGGCAGAAAGGATCGAGGAGCATGTAGATTTAGTAAATCATTATTTCGAAAAGCTTGTAGTTACCCATAATCTGGATTCGGTTATTGACCGACTAATCAATGGCCTTTCGACCCAAGTTGATTTGGAAGTAGGTAACTATATCAAAAAACTTTTTGTAAACGCCATTGTATTTCATGACTTTGGAAAAATCAATGAGCATTTTCAATTTGAGAAAATGAAAAACGGGAAGTTCTTTGAAAATTCACAATATCACAGTCCGATTAGCTCCAATCATTCTTCATTAAGTGCATTCATTTACATGACAAAGCATTTTAATGAAATCGCTCTTGAAAAAAGAAGCAATCCATTATTGGTAACCTCCTGTTTATATCTTGCCTATTCTATATTTAAACATCACGGACGAACTTTTGATAACGATTGTAGCACAACACTCTCTTTTGAGGATTTAAAGGCAAGATACAATTGGATTGAAGTCAATCAATTCTTATCTGATTATTTAAAACACTATCAATTTGAAATTCACCCCAGTATTTTAAATTTGGTTGGTAATAACAGACTGCTAAACGAAAGTCCCTATAGAGATTATGTAAATTCATTTGAACTGTATTGCCTTTGTCGTCTCAATTTTTCGCTCCTCACCGCTTCCGACTATTTGGCTACCAATGAGTATATGAATTTGTTACCAATAGACGATTTTGGAATACTGACACCAGAAAGAATTGAGGAACTGCACTACAATGTCAGTCAAAGGGACTGGATAGATGAAGAACAAAAAAAACTAAATTACAACAAAGGGACTTACAAAGCTCTGGCAGATTACCAATTACAGAATCCAAAAGAAAAAAGTGGAGACAATCTCAATGTGCTCCGCAAAGAAATGGGCATAGAGGTAATAAAAAACATAAGACAACATCACCAAAGCAATCTATTCTTTATCGAAGCACCGACAGGTGGCGGAAAAACAAACCTTTCTATTTTAGCAACAGCGGAATTACTTAAAATACATAAAGGGCAATATAATAAAGTGTTTTATGTGTTTCCCTTTACAACTCTGATTACGCAAACATACACCGTTGTGCAGGATATGTTGGGACTGGAAGAGGAAGAAATTATAGAATTACACTCAAAAGCAGGATTAAAGACAAGCCAACATGAAGATGATGCATACGGAGACGAAAAATTGAATTACATTAACCACCTGTTTGTAAATTATCCGTTTTGTCTGCTATCGCATATCCGATTCTTTGATATATTGAAAACAAATGAAAAGGAAACCAATTATTTATTACATCGCTTGGCCAATTCCATTGTCGTGATTGATGAATTACAATCTTATAATCCATCGCATTGGGATAAGGTGATTTATTTTATTCGGCAATATGCCGAGAAGTTCAATATCAAATTTATCCTAATGTCGGCAACGTTACCTAAACTGGATAAACTGAGTGTAATAAAACAAAATGTAGAGGACTTCATCTATCTATTGCCCAACGCAAAAGAACAATATTTCAACAATCCTAATTTTGCAGGTCGGGTTAACTTCAATTTTGAATTGTTTGAAAGAACAGATTTGTCGTTACACGAATTAGCCGAAAAGGTAATTACAGCATCACAGGATTATCTGAAAAATGATTTTGGCTTAGCTAAACCGAAAAACAGTGTTTACACGATTGTCGAATTTATTTATAAGCAATCAGCCTCTGATTTCTACGATACAATTCTGGGACAAAATTTCTTTGATGAAGTATTTGTGCTTTCGGGAACCATTCTTGAACATCGAAGAAAAGAAATAATCAATTATCTGAAAAATCCAACCAGCAGAAAAATGAAAGTTATTTTGATTACGACTCAGGTAGTTGAAGCTGGGGTTGACATTGACATGGATTTAGGCTTTAAAGATCGTTCGATTATTGACTCTGATGAACAGTTGGCGGGACGTATCAACAGGAATGTAAATAAAGATAATTGTACCCTTTATCTTTTCAATCTCAACAAAGAATCTGTTATTTATGGCAAAGACTATAGATATATGATAACAAAAGAGCAAATTAAGTCGGATGAGTATAAACGAATACTCGCACAAAAAGATTTTGATGCATTGTATGATAAAATATTTGACACTAAAAACAACTGGAATAGTAAAGAAATGGTAGAAAATTTTAGCGATTATGAATGTGCTATTCAAAAGTTGAAATTTCAAACCGTAAACGACAAATTCAAATTAATAGAACAAAAAAATTTGTCTTGTTTTATTCCGATGAATATTCCAATACAGGTTGATAGTGCAATAGATGGCACTGTAGAAAATATTTTCACCTCTTCAGAATTACATTTTTTAGAAGAAAACGGAGTTTTTCCCAATCAACAAAATGAAATCAATGGCGAGAACGTATTTGAAATTTACCTTCATTCTATTCGTAACAAAATAGAATTTACTCAGCAGCAGATTAGAAAAAAGGTACTACAAAGTATTATGAGCAAGTATGTTTTTTCAATATTTGCGAGTCCCAAAATTGAAAATCAATTAATTCATTTTTATGATCAGGATAAATCGAATTATGGTTATCTCTATATCAGAAGATGGAAAGAAATTTATTCTATCGAACAAGGACTTAATGCTAAGAAATTATCAGGAATAGAGGAAACACAATTTTTGTAATCTACCATGAACATTACCGCTACTTATATCAATCTATTCAACGTCTGCAAACGTGAGCTTTGGTTACATGCCAATGAAATACGTTTTGAGCACACCTCCGATTTAGTTTATGATGGCAAGCTGATACACGAATCAAGCTATCCCCAGCGTTCGGAACGATATGAAGAGTTGGAAATAGATGGAGTGAAAATCGATTACTACGATGCACGTAATAAGGTAATTCATGAAATAAAACGTTCGGACAAAGTGGAGCACGCACACGAGTGGCAGGTGAAATACTACATTTACGTACTTGAACGAAATGGAATTGAAGATGTGAAGGGTGTGCTTGAATATCCGGCATTGCGGCATACTGCTTCGGTTATTCTTACTGATGCTGACCGGATAAGAATAACCGAAATGGAAAAAGAAATCCGGCAATTAATTGAAGGTGATGTGTGTCCACCTGTAATCAATGCGAAAATATGTAAAAATTGTAGTTATTATGATTTTTGTTACGTTGGTGAAGAATAATTCATTTTTTCAAACTTGACAGGTTTTTAAAAACCTGTCAGGTTTAAGAAAGATAAATAAATTCGAAGTCGAATGAAAAAAACCTATTACTTGTTCAATCCTGGCACTTTACAGCGTAAAGACAATACCTTGAAGTTTACACCGGTGGAAGAAGATGGAAACGGCGTAGAACATAACGGACCGTCACGCTATCTTCCGGTGGAAGATATTGCGGAGTTTTACGCGTTCGGTTCGCTTACAGCCAACAGCGCGTTATATAATTTTCTGGGGCAATCGGATATTGCCGTACATTTTTTTGATTATTATGAAAACTATACCGGCTCGTTTATGCCTAAGGATGGTCTGCTTTCGGGACGTATGTTGTTGGCTCAAACTTCCTGTTATCAGGATAAAAAGAAACGCATTGTTATTGCCCGAAAGTTTATTGAAGGAGCAGCATTCAATATGATTAAAAATCTGAAATACTATGATAATCGGGGTAAAGAACTTACTGAGATTATCCAACGTATTGAGAATTATGCTGCCAATATCACTTCCGCATCGGCAGTTGACGAACTAATGGGTTTGGAAGGGAATATCCGTCAGACTTATTATGAAGGATTTGATGTTATACTGAATGATTTTGAAATGGGAAACCGCACCAAGCAACCACCGCAAAATGAAGTGAACGCGCTGATTTCGTTTGGCAATATGATGTGTTACAGTCAATGTCTTCGGGCTATTCATCAAACACAGCTTAACCCCACTATCAGTTATCTGCATACGCCCGGCGAACGCAGGTATTCTCTTTCGCTGGATATATCCGAAATATTTAAACCGATATTGGTGGATAGGGTAATCTTTAAAGTGCTCAACAAAAAAGAAATTCAGGAAAAACATTTTGATAAAAAGTTAAACAAATGTATATTGAACCAGGCGGGTAAAAAGATTTTTGTGCAAGCATTTGAGGAACGGTTGACTGAAACCATTCAGCACCGTACCCTTAACCGGAAGGTTAGTTACCGTCATTTGATAAAACTCGAATGCTATAAACTCAGCAAACATCTGTTGGGCATGGAAGAATATAAACCTTTTAAAATGTGGTGGTAATATGTATGTAATTCTAGTGTACGATTGCGGGGAAAAGCGTGTGGGGAAAATGCTGAAACTTTGCCGTAAATACCTTAACTGGATACAAAACTCCGTTTTCGAAGGAGAAATTTCGGAAGTTAAACTAAAAGAACTAACTTTGAAAGCCGAAGAATTTATGAAAAAAGATGAAGACAGCTTAATTATTTTTTCAGGAAGAACAGAAAAATGGTTAGACAAGCAAATCATTGGAAAAGAGCGTTGTAGTATCAATAATTTTCTTTGATGCATCGTCGGTGATGTACCTAAAATGGTGAAAATTGAGAAGTTTAACCTAAAATTGATCTTTGATACATTGACAATCAATCATATAGCAAGTTGTCGGTGAACGGAGTTTTTCATACAATTGTCCACCGACAACATTTTACCCCCAAAAACACGATTTTACAAAACATATTCAGCTGTAAATCAGCTATTTTTTAGTCGTCGAAGTACGGCTTTTAATCGAACCATAAGGAATTGAAATTTGTTTTGAATGATTCTCTGTCTTTTTGCTTTTCCCTTTTAATCGAACCATAAGGAATTGAAATCAAGCAGGAAAAGAAATACCGCCCTGCGGATTTCTCTTTTAATCGAACCATAAGGAATTGAAATTTGCCTCCATCTTGTGGAATAGCAGTTCCTGAATCTTTTAATCGAACCATAAGGAATTGAAATTTGTAGACAATCGGCTCAACTACTCCGAACTTCTTCTTTTAATCGAACCATAAGGAATTGAAATAACACTTTAAAATTGCCAAATGAGATTGAAATGTCTTTTAATCGAACCATAAGGAATTGAAATACGAAGATTGACGAGGTTTGCGACTTTGTAGACACTTTTAATCGAACCATAAGGAATTGAAATACTTCTGGAATGTCCAGCCAATCTTTTGAATCGAGCTTTTAATCGAACCATAAGGAATTGAAATATTTGCTAACCTGATAGACAAGCGAGCCGATGGAGCTTTTAATCGAACCATAAGGAATTGAAATATCGCAATAAAACCAACAACATGATTGCCTGATTCTTTTAATCGAACCATAAGGAATTGAAATTTTAATTTTAAAAGTAAAAACATGGAAAATATAAACTTTTAATCGAACCATAAGGAATTGAAATATGTAATGAAGTACTGATGCCGTTTTGCCTAAACCCTTTTAATCGAACCATAAGGAATTGAAATCTTCGTACCTGCAAAGGATTCAGCAGCTGGAAGCTTTTAATCGAACCATAAGGAATTGAAATCGTCAATAATGTTGATAATCCACACTCGGTCACAAACTTTTAATCGAACCATAAGGAATTGAAATGCAAAAATTATTGAAGCTATTGATTTGAATAATCTACTTTTAATCGAACCATAAGGAATTGAAATTTAATTCCACAAAATCCGTTGCACTCGAAAAGTGCTTTTAATCGAACCATAAGGAATTGAAATTACTGTCGCCCCGTTATCGGCAACTGGGGAAACAGCCTTTTAATCGAACCATAAGGAATTGAAATCAGTTTACAAAAGTATTTGTTGTAGGCGACACGACTTTTAATCGAACCATAAGGAATTGAAATATACTTGTTTGCTGTGATTTTCTGCATAATACACGTCTTTTAATCGAACCATAAGGAATTGAAATACTACTCCGAACTTCTTTAATGATTCGGATAGGTGCTTTTAATCGAACCATAAGGAATTGAAATCCCACTGCACCGTAAGTATTGTTTTGTATTATGATCTTTTAATCGAACCATAAGGAATTGAAATTTTGTTCTCGTATTAAAATTTGTACTCGGTGGTATGCTTTTAATCGAACCATAAGGAATTGAAATAATATTCGTGTATAGCCACAAAAGCCCCCATACTTTCTTTTAATCGAACCATAAGGAATTGAAATTATTTGGGTCTATGCTTATGCAATTCCATTTTGTCTTTTAATCGAACCATAAGGAATTGAAATTCGATGTTCAACGATTCCAACCCTTTCACTAAATCTTTTAATCGAACCATAAGGAATTGAAATACCCTTAACAAAGAAATGGGTTACAGCGACCACGACTTTTAATCGAACCATAAGGAATTGAAATAAAGCAATGTGTCGGGAACGTTTGGGCGAAATCGACTTTTAATCGAACCATAAGGAATTGAAATTTACTTCTTGTGTTGTCATTTTGTGCCACTTAACCGCTTTTAATCGAACCATAAGGAATTGAAATATCGCAATAAAACCAACAACATGATTGCCTGATTTCTTTTAATCGAACCATAAGGAATTGAAATAAACGCTGAATTGCGTTTGAAAATACGAAAAGGCCTTTTAATCGAACCATAAGGAATTGAAATACGACTTGGACGAAAAGACAGAAGTGGTCGGCTTCCTTTTAATCGAACCATAAGGAATTGAAATCGAAATGCCTGCCGATATTGAAGCGGCGATATTACTTTTAATCGAACCATAAGGAATTGAAATCCTTTACAAGTTCAAGAGTTCGACGAATTTATGACTTTTAATCGAACCATAAGGAATTGAAATATTTGACTTAATCCGTAATCTGAAGCAAGTATGTCTTTTAATCGAACCATAAGGAATTGAAATATCCGATCCGCTGTTTGGCTTTAATTGAGCAGATGCTTTTAATCGAACCATAAGGAATTGAAATTCTGCCTTTTGCAGTATGTCTTGTATGGTAAGCACTTTTAATCGAACCATAAGGAATTGAAATTTTTTAGTTTACCACTTATTTTAGCCTGCTTTTCTTCTTTTAATCGAACCATAAGGAATTGAAATACGATACTATGCAGTTATACATTGACGGGGTTGCTTATCTTTTAATCGAACCATAAGGAATTGAAATATGAACATCGGATTAGTAGATATTGACGGACATAATCTTTTAATCGAACCATAAGGAATTGAAATTCAATATCCAATTTGAAGTGGCAGGGACTTACGAACAGCTTTTAATCGAACCATAAGGAATTGAAATAGGAAACGCAGGATGATTTTTCATGCGATAAATGCTTTTAATCGAACCATAAGGAATTGAAATGCCCAAAACTATGAAAATCTTCACTGTTCGTTAGCTTTTAATCGAACCATAAGGAATTGAAATTTGTGAATGGATATGATTTTGTTGTACATACATATTCTTTTAATCGAACCATAAGGAATTGAAATATTATTAAAAACCCACCTTACTATGACAAAAAGAACTTTTAATCGAACCATAAGGAATTGAAATTAATGTTTTTGACCTGCCGGTCTGTTGGCGCTGTCTTTTAATCGAACCATAAGGAATTGAAATCTGCATAACCGTAGAGGGTAACACTAACGAGGCTGGCTTTTAATCGAACCATAAGGAATTGAAATGCGGTTTCTTTTTTAGATTGAAGTTCCCGACGGGTCTTTTAATCGAACCATAAGGAATTGAAATATCGCAATAAAACCAACAACATGATTGCCTGATTCTTTTAATCGAACCATAAGGAATTGAAATGATTTGATGTTATGATTAACAGTTTCCCGTATTTCTTTTAATCGAACCATAAGGAATTGAAATCTGCTTTCTTTCCTCTGTCTGTGGGGTTGTTGCGCTTTTAATCGAACCATAAGGAATTGAAATCCGTCATTGTTTCCGGTCTTTTCGCGAGTTCCTACTTTTAATCGAACCATAAGGAATTGAAATGACTTTAATCAACACAAATCTTGCGTTGGAAAAACGCTTTTAATCGAACCATAAGGAATTGAAATGCGTCAAGTTGCTTTGTTAAACCTTCCACCATACTCTTTTAATCGAACCATAAGGAATTGAAATGCAATAATCAAAGCCAAAGCATCTGCCTCCACCTGCTTTTAATCGAACCATAAGGAATTGAAATTGTTGTTACTCTGCGCAATAAGCAGCATGATACGCTTTTAATCGAACCATAAGGAATTGAAATGCATTGATATTCGTGGCTTTTGCGCCCGATTACAAAGCTTTTAATCGAACCATAAGGAATTGAAATTCAGAAAACCAGTTAAGCCCAAAGCTACCTGAAACTTTTAATCGAACCATAAGGAATTGAAATGCGCTACTAACGAGAACAATAACGACAAGAATATAGCTTTTAATCGAACCATAAGGAATTGAAATTTATTTTCTTCCATGAATTCGTCAAAATCTTCTGCTTTTAATCGAACCATAAGGAATTGAAATTTTAGCAAATCCAAAAATGGAGTACAAAGAAGAAGCTTTTAATCGAACCATAAGGAATTGAAATGCTTGTTCTTTTCGCCTCAAATCACTTGCAGCCTTCTTTTAATCGAACCATAAGGAATTGAAATCACTGTAATAATAGTTGTATGTGTTCATAATTTTCCTTTTAATCGAACCATAAGGAATTGAAATTTCGACAACAGGAATTGAAGCAAATACGGAAAGGCTTTTAATCGAACCATAAGGAATTGAAATACTATTGCCAAGTCAAATTCATTGTCTGTAAAGCCTTTTAATCGAACCATAAGGAATTGAAATTTCTGCAACTCTCAAACAACTCATGCACTGCATTCTCTTTTAATCGAACCATAAGGAATTGAAATTGTGGAGGAACTGGTATTTATAGCAAAGTGTATGCTTTTAATCGAACCATAAGGAATTGAAATTTTCATTTGCTCTGTTGTAAGCACTTTTCAAGTCGCTCTTTTAATCGAACCATAAGGAATTGAAATCGGGCTATTTTGTAAGCAACTGCAAACGGTGAAATCTTTTAATCGAACCATAAGGAATTGAAATACTGCTCTCGATGGTACACTTACCAAACCGACTATCTTTTAATCGAACCATAAGGAATTGAAATTTTACTTGCCCTGTCCGCAAAAAAATCTATCGGGCTTTTAATCGAACCATAAGGAATTGAAATGCATTATTAGAGAATACACCTGTCCCGATAGAAACCTTTTAATCGAACCATAAGGAATTGAAATACGTATAGTGGAGCAAAAGGCAGCAATCGAAAGACTTTTAATCGAACCATAAGGAATTGAAATGCAGTTGGAAGAGTTGGCTGATGAAAGCAAGGCGACTTTTAATCGAACCATAAGGAATTGAAATTTCGTCTGTGTCATTGTCGAAATTCTTAAATACTATCTTTTAATCGAACCATAAGGAATTGAAATCTGAATTAGTTTCGGCATCGAGAGAGGGTGCTAAGCTTTTAATCGAACCATAAGGAATTGAAATACAATTACAGCACAGTATTTAGAATCTAACTCCACTTTTAATCGAACCATAAGGAATTGAAATTTCCTGCAAGCTCGCAGGGAGCTTGAAAAGGCATACTTTTAATCGAACCATAAGGAATTGAAATGCCTTACAAACGTGTCTACGAGAAGCCCGATAATAGTCTTTTAATCGAACCATAAGGAATTGAAATTTTACACCAACGAAAATGGATAAAGAAGAAAAAACTTTTAATCGAACCATAAGGAATTGAAATGCAACAGACTTTTCTGCTTCTTCTTTCGATACGAACTTTTAATCGAACCATAAGGAATTGAAATGACATTGAAAACCTTTTGCAAGGCAAAAAGAAAGCTTTTAATCGAACCATAAGGAATTGAAATGCTACAATGGCAATTTCAAAACTCGGACTATCAACTTTTAATCGAACCATAAGGAATTGAAATATAGTCCATAATGTAATAAACAACCAACGGAAAGCTTTTAATCGAACCATAAGGAATTGAAATTGGGTAAAAAATCAAAACCAAAATGGCAGAAAAACTTTTAATCGAACCATAAGGAATTGAAATATCAGGAATATGCAGCAAAAGAAATCGAGCTAAATAGCTTTTAATCGAACCATAAGGAATTGAAATGGAGTTCTTTGAGAAAAAAGGATTGGAAGGCGGTCTTTTAATCGAACCATAAGGAATTGAAATTTGAATCTGAGTCGCAAGCAAATCTGATGGAGCGAACTTTTAATCGAACCATAAGGAATTGAAATGGAATGAATGTAACCGTGTAGCTGTCCGATTTCAACTTTTAATCGAACCATAAGGAATTGAAATCGGTTAAGTGGCAAAAAATGACAACAAATCAAGACTTTTAATCGAACCATAAGGAATTGAAATGCGAAAATCAGAAGTTCGCTAAACTGCAAACGCTTTCTTTTAATCGAACCATAAGGAATTGAAATGAAATGAACGCCTTATATTCAGGATTCCTTTCAAACTTTTAATCGAACCATAAGGAATTGAAATACGCTAAAACCCCACATACACCTGCCGTTATGCTCTTTTAATCGAACCATAAGGAATTGAAATCTCGTGGAGTGCTTTGCAGATACGGTTAAATTCCTCTTTTAATCGAACCATAAGGAATTGAAATATAGCATAATTGTCGGACGAAACAATTCTTATATCCTTTTAATCGAACCATAAGGAATTGAAATTTTGATTTAGTGAAAGGGTTGGAATCGTTGAACACTTTTAATCGAACCATAAGGAATTGAAATCATTCCATTTAGGAGTTTGTTTTGTCGCTTTGTGTTCTTTTAATCGAACCATAAGGAATTGAAATCTTCGAACTCTTTTAATTACAATCCGAAGTACAGACACTTTTAATCGAACCATAAGGAATTGAAATTTTCCACCTTCTTGTGGTATTGCCGTTCCTGAATCTTTTAATCGAACCATAAGGAATTGAAATGTTTATGAAAGACAACAACATCAAGTCATTAAAGTCCTTTTAATCGAACCATAAGGAATTGAAATTTAATTAATGGAAAAGTTTGTTTTTGCCACTCAACTTTTAATCGAACCATAAGGAATTGAAATTCGACATAAACGAATCCATCGCAAAGCGTTTGCACTTTTAATCGAACCATAAGGAATTGAAATTAGATTTTTTCATGGTAGTTAGTTTTTTTTGATACTTTTAATCGAACCATAAGGAATTGAAATAATGGTGGCACCATCTTCTGGCAACAGGATGACAACTTTTAATCGAACCATAAGGAATTGAAATTATCAGAAAATTGTCAAAGGTGGTTCGGGATATTCTTTTAATCGAACCATAAGGAATTGAAATGGAATGGGAGCAAGTGAGTTAAAAGGTGCTTACAGCTTTTAATCGAACCATAAGGAATTGAAATTACATTTGCAAGTCTTACGAGCAAGCCGACCACTTCTTTTAATCGAACCATAAGGAATTGAAATTCACTGCTTATTGTTGCTCCGAAACGGGTTTGCGACTTTTAATCGAACCATAAGGAATTGAAATGCAATAATAGTTTGACCCGATTTAATTTAGTTAAACTTTTAATCGAACCATAAGGAATTGAAATTGTCAACTGGCAAATAATTTTGAAACATTTTTCCACGCTTTTAATCGAACCATAAGGAATTGAAATATCTATTTTTGGGGCAAGATGAAAGGTACAGGCAACTTTTAATCGAACCATAAGGAATTGAAATTTTGATTTAGTGAAAGGGTTGGAATCGTTGAACACTTTTAATCGAACCATAAGGAATTGAAATTAAACATACGACTTATTGTCTCTCGCCCTGAAAGCTTTTAATCGAACCATAAGGAATTGAAATACGCCTGATGCCGTTCGAGGAAACGTTGGAAGATGCTTTTAATCGAACCATAAGGAATTGAAATAGGTTTAGACGCTAGACTCGTAACTAATGACATTGCTTTTAATCGAACCATAAGGAATTGAAATACAGAAATAAATCAGCTGACTGCGAAACGTTGGAGCGGCTTTTAATCGAACCATAAGGAATTGAAATTTGTTGACTATTCAATTAAGCACGGTACAGGCACGGCTTTTAATCGAACCATAAGGAATTGAAATCTTTCAGCAGGCGAAAAATTTCAGCTCCGCAGGGCTTTTAATCGAACCATAAGGAATTGAAATACAAAATTCGGAATAAAGTACGACGTTGATAGTACTTTTAATCGAACCATAAGGAATTGAAATTCGTCAAGAGTGCAATTCAGCATGGTGTTCAATTCTTTTAATCGAACCATAAGGAATTGAAATTAAAATATAAATTAAAAATATGACAACAGTAAACACTTTTAATCGAACCATAAGGAATTGAAATCCGTATATTTCCATTGCTCAACGCCTGCGCTGTTCTTTTAATCGAACCATAAGGAATTGAAATTTAATAATGTCTGCTGTAATTGCTGTGTTGCATGCTTTTAATCGAACCATAAGGAATTGAAATTAGGAATGAAGTACTTCTTAACCTTATGAGCAAAACTTTTAATCGAACCATAAGGAATTGAAATTTCACAAGGGCAATGTCAGCACGGTTGCCAAACTCTTTTAATCGAACCATAAGGAATTGAAATTTTGTCCGCATTTCGGCAGTCAAATTCTTTATCTTCTTTTAATCGAACCATAAGGAATTGAAATTTCACAAGGGCAATGTCAGCACGGTTGCCAAACTCTTTTAATCGAACCATAAGGAATTGAAATGTGAATTAGAACTTGCCACCCTTACGAGTTTGCCCTTTTAATCGAACCATAAGGAATTGAAATATTCTTACAGTTTGCAGACCTTTCTCCGCCTGCCCTTTTAATCGAACCATAAGGAATTGAAATCCCAGTGTGCATTATCTTTTACGATGAACTCCCGTTCTTTTAATCGAACCATAAGGAATTGAAATTTTTTCGGGTTGGCTTTCTTTGCCAGATAACCTGCTCTTTTAATCGAACCATAAGGAATTGAAATTTGGAGCAGATGCCCCAGCTAACGTAAACCGTTTGTTCTTTTAATCGAACCATAAGGAATTGAAATATTTCGGTTAGCCGTTGTTCGATGGTTGGCTCAACTTTTAATCGAACCATAAGGAATTGAAATTCTTCGGGCAAATAACCATCTTTACGAAGCATCGGCTTTTAATCGAACCATAAGGAATTGAAATGCGGTAATATGCTCGAAAGCAGACTGAGTGTAGCTACTTTTAATCGAACCATAAGGAATTGAAATATATCGGCAGCTTTCTCATAAGCACAAACAATCTTCTTTTAATCGAACCATAAGGAATTGAAATAAATAAAGCTCTTGTGGTGCATATTGAAGCATTTCTTTTAATCGAACCATAAGGAATTGAAATATCAGGAAACCGCAATTACTCATGCCCACATCGTCCAGCTTTTAATCGAACCATAAGGAATTGAAATTTAAGATAGCGCCGTATGATTACGTCACGAGAAGTCTTTTAATCGAACCATAAGGAATTGAAATTTGGTACTATTGTCGGAGTTCCTTCAATTCTAATACTTTTAATCGAACCATAAGGAATTGAAATTGATAATGATTTGAAGATGTGTAATGTGTAATGTCTTTTAATCGAACCATAAGGAATTGAAATGTCGGATAGCCGGGTCGGAGTAAACAAGGGAATCGCTTTTAATCGAACCATAAGGAATTGAAATAACGTAAATATAGTTGTTAATCCTCCTGTAACTGCCTTTTAATCGAACCATAAGGAATTGAAATGATTAAATAGTTTACTCAGGTTCACAACCTGAGTTCCTTTTAATCGAACCATAAGGAATTGAAATGTTTTTGGCCGGAAATCCCATCCCGCTTACCATACTTTTAATCGAACCATAAGGAATTGAAATTTTTTTCCTGTCTTTTCTCGTACTCCGATTTCTTCTTTTAATCGAACCATAAGGAATTGAAATAAATCATGTACAAATGTATTTAAAGCCAAAAAGACTTTTAATCGAACCATAAGGAATTGAAATACCTTAACACCTAATTTTATTATCTTTTCAATCTGCTTTTAATCGAACCATAAGGAATTGAAATTTTTATCAAGTACCGCAATTCGCTGGGAGCGCAGGACTTTTAATCGAACCATAAGGAATTGAAATTTCTGTTTATTACTTCAAACTCTCTCGATTCAGCCTTTTAATCGAACCATAAGGAATTGAAATATTAGATATTAATAAACTACTTTTGTTACATAAAACTTTTAATCGAACCATAAGGAATTGAAATTTTTTTACGGTTAAAAATGCTTTCGCCTTCATCATCTTTTAATCGAACCATAAGGAATTGAAATTTCATTCCCTGTTCGGTGATGTAGGTTCTGTACACTTTTAATCGAACCATAAGGAATTGAAATAAATAAAACTCTTGTGGTGCATATTGAAGCATTTCTTTTAATCGAACCATAAGGAATTGAAATGCATTTAGATTAATTCTGAAGCTATCACCTGGTACTTTTAATCGAACCATAAGGAATTGAAATGGAATTGACAATCAGATTATCGAAGAAGTAAAAACTTTTAATCGAACCATAAGGAATTGAAATACTTCTTGAATAGGATATTCTGCATCCGGATTGTTCTTTTAATCGAACCATAAGGAATTGAAATCAATCGGGACCAGGATGCTCAACTCCTCGCTGGACTTTTAATCGAACCATAAGGAATTGAAATGGCTTCGCTCCGGAGAACTGACCGAAGAAGAATACTTTTAATCGAACCATAAGGAATTGAAATATTTCTTTTGCTTCTGCTTCTGCTTCTGCTTTTTTCTTTTAATCGAACCATAAGGAATTGAAATAAAATAGGTATGTTAAAATTAAATTTTAAACTTTTACTTTTAATCGAACCATAAGGAATTGAAATACTGTACTTTGTTTCTTATGTCCGTTTCGTTTTTCTTTTAATCGAACCATAAGGAATTGAAATGCATTTCAGCGTAATACAATGGAATTTGATGTGGCTTTTAATCGAACCATAAGGAATTGAAATTTAATGATGTCTGCCGTGATTGCTGTTGTACATGCTTTTAATCGAACCATAAGGAATTGAAATGTCTATACCAAATATTTTATCTGCTGTTTTTATGACTTTTAATCGAACCATAAGGAATTGAAATGTACTGAAGTAAACGAAAAAACAAACAGTGTACACTTTTAATCGAACCATAAGGAATTGAAATATTGTTTTATTTATTGTTTGCTTTATTGTTGGTTCTTTTAATCGAACCATAAGGAATTGAAATTAACCTGATACGTTTGAGAGTTAGTGGCTTATAACCTTTTAATCGAACCATAAGGAATTGAAATGCACGTCGTCTTCCAGAGCATTCAGCAGACCATTCTTTTAATCGAACCATAAGGAATTGAAATCAATAAAAGGATGTTTTGTTTTTGTCTGTAATACGGGCCTTTTAATCGAACCATAAGGAATTGAAATAACGATAAAAATTGTGTTTACGGCTGTCAGCAATGCACTTTTAATCGAACCATAAGGAATTGAAATTTGAAGAAATGACGGAGGAAGATAAAGAAATTTTGCTTTTAATCGAACCATAAGGAATTGAAATAAAAAAATTACAACAATGGAAAAAGATTTAAACAACTTTTAATCGAACCATAAGGAATTGAAATGTGTATAATTCCCTTGTTGTTCTCGTGTGATGTACTTTTAATCGAACCATAAGGAATTGAAATTCTTTTAACGTTACTTTATCCGATAAATTTTTCAGTTACTTTTAATCGAACCATAAGGAATTGAAATAATTCTGAAGTGCCTTTGGTAATATCCCTATCTTCTTTTAATCGAACCATAAGGAATTGAAATGCAAACGCCTGCACAGGGAACTGGCTAAAAATTCGTCTTTTAATCGAACCATAAGGAATTGAAATACTTCTAAACTGTTAGATGTTATAAACGCTCCAACTTTTAATCGAACCATAAGGAATTGAAATCTCGTCGCTTGTAAAACTGAAAGATATCCCACCCTGACTTTTAATCGAACCATAAGGAATTGAAATGCGCGTCGATGGTTTCGTGCCTTATGGATGTTTGCTTTTAATCGAACCATAAGGAATTGAAATAATGCAACAAAGCCAACGGAGCCGGAGCCTACCTACCTTTTAATCGAACCATAAGGAATTGAAATTCGGAGAACAGTATCTTCTTTCCGCCGAAAAAGTTCTTTTAATCGAACCATAAGGAATTGAAATCTCCGGAACAGATAGCTGAACTCCAAAAACCTGCTACCTTTTAATCGAACCATAAGGAATTGAAATGCATCTAATTTTGATGTCTCTGCTACAGTTTTCAAACTTTTAATCGAACCATAAGGAATTGAAATATCAGATACCTTCTATATGTGCCGAATACCAAACCAAGCTTTTAATCGAACCATAAGGAATTGAAATAATACATTGTCGGTATTGATAGCTGCTGCGCCTGTCTTTTAATCGAACCATAAGGAATTGAAATAATTAAAAAAAAAACAATGAAAGCATTATTAAAACTTTTAATCGAACCATAAGGAATTGAAATGCATTTCGGTTTTCCAAGCCAATGAAGTATTTCACTTTTAATCGAACCATAAGGAATTGAAATGTTTCCTGAATTCACCTGAATTTAGTTTAATTTTCTTTTAATCGAACCATAAGGAATTGAAATGCCTCATTCGGAAGAAAAGAGGTGCGGAAAATAACTTTTAATCGAACCATAAGGAATTGAAATTTGGTTCAAATACAACGGATATAAGCCTGTTTTCACTTTTAATCGAACCATAAGGAATTGAAATTTTTTATCGTCGGAACTTCGGGCAGTTCGTCGATGACTTTTAATCGAACCATAAGGAATTGAAATACAATCACTTCTTTTGTGATGATTACGTTGAATACTTTTAATCGAACCATAAGGAATTGAAATGATGTCT
>SAAL01000225.1 GCA_009929445.1 Bacteroidia bacterium | reverse complement strand
GGAAGAGAGCAAAAACCCTCTTCCCTACATACAAATTAACCTGTAGAATTTAATCACAACAAAAAACCAACAGGAGGTTTGTATGATGGAAACTATGTTATCAAAAAAAGGATTAAATTTCAATGCTTTAGAGAAAGAAATCTTTAAGATTGGCTGTGAAGTTGCAGCTGCTCTAATGACTCAAGCGTTGACACAGATGGATAAACATCTTGAAAAAAATCGCGACAGAAAAATATACCGTCATAAAGGAACAAGGACTACAACATTGAAAACTCTAATGGGTGAAGTCATCTATGATAGGGTCGTGTATGAAACTAAACTAGAAAGTGGGGAAAAAGCGTATATCTACCTTTTGGATCAGATGCTTGAACTTGATACCTTCGGAAAGGTGACGGCGAATTTGGCCTCAAGGATAGCTGAAAGTATAAGCGTTTGTTCTTACCGTGAAACGGCTTCAAATGTAAGTAGCATGACAGGACAATCTATTAGCCATGGTGGTGCATGGAATGTAATTCAAGATTTAGGTGAAAAACTTTCTGATCTTGAAAAAACGGATGCACAGCTTGCAAAGGAAGATCAAGGCAGGGGCGAAGTAGTTACACCAATTTTGTTTGAAGAAGCTGATGGTGTATGGATCAATATGCAGGGAGAGGACCGTCCGAAAAAAGGCAGAAAATGTGAGATGAAAATGGCGGCGGCTTATGATGGTTGGGAGTCAAACGGCAAATCTCGCTATACACTTAGGAACAAGATTGTGGTATGTGGATTTGAGGAATCAAAGGATTTTCAAAGAAAAAAAGAAGGCGCGATAGCATCAGTATTCGATACAGACGAGGTTGAGATCCGTATTCTGAACGGAGATGGTGGAGGTTGGATCAAGGGCGGTTTGGTGGATGCTAATGTTCATTTTCAGTTAGACCCGTTTCATAAAAACCGTGAAATCATTAGAAAAGTGAAGGATAAAAATCAGAGAGAAACGGTGATGCGACTGCTCTCCGAAAAAAGAGTAGATGACTTGCTGCTGTATCTAAGGGGAATATCAGAATTAGCAGAGGATGAAAAAGAAAAAAAGAAACTTACAGAACTATGTGAATATTTCAGAAACAATAAAGAAGGTTTAATTCCATATCAGGAAAGAGGGCTAAAAATACCGGTTCCTCCTGAGGGTGTGGAATACAGAAACCTTGGGACAATGGAACATCATGTATGCGACGGAGCAGCAAAAAGGATGAAGCATCAAAAAGCGAGCTGGACTAAAGAAGGAGCTGGCAACCTAGGGCGCATCTTGTGTAAAAAGGTCTGTGGAAACTTAGGAAAAACCGTAACTTCCCTTTCGAAAACCGTTTTGCCAGAAAGATATACAGAATCAATAGAAAGGGTCCTAAGCTCGGCAAAATCACCATTGAAAGACGGAAAAGGATATCTATACCCCAGCAGAGGAAGCGATCCCTTTATAGGAAGTTTTGTGACGAATGGAAGAAAGGCTATACTAGGTTTGATTAGTGATAGAAAGGCCTCTGATTTGATATACAGATAGTAAAATTAAAGAAAAAACTGACCGAATCCGTCCTCGTAAAGTTACACTTTATGAGGAGAAAAAACAGATTAACATTTGTATGCTAAAAATATGTATATATTGCCAACTATTACTTGACACTAAC
>SAAL01000114.1 GCA_009929445.1 Bacteroidia bacterium | reverse complement strand
TCATCGTACATGATTGATTCGTTAAAGAAAAGGAAGTCTTTATCGGAAGTATAACCGCGCGAATCCTTCCCTGCATAAGTGAAATCTATGAGAGATCCATTAAAAAATTCAATCCGGGGACTTCCTGATTTGATTATTTTTGAAATCCCTTTGATTTCGTCGGCATACTTCCAGTCTGACAGAATCGAATCGCGAAGTCGTGAATATGTGTCTGTACAGATTACTGTACGCTTGCGGGCCTGAACATGTTGGAGATATAACCACTGAAGGATCCCGACTGTCTTTCCAGCTCGCTTTCCCCCTTGAAAAACAAGGAAATCCTCATCTCGAATAATGTCGTTAATGAACTCGTGATATATGCCGTTTACTTTCATTTTTCGTTCTGATTTTTCGAAGTGACATATTCGACAGTGATTTTTATATCTTTGCTGGTTGTATTTTCGTCAAAGGCTTCGTCAGCATAATCCATTATTGCTTTGAACGCGAATGTGTCAGCTTTAGTTATAGCTTTGTGTGCCTGTACAATTGTCATTATTTCCGCGATACTCATGTTATTTTTTACGGATGGATATAACTTTTGTAAAGCCTCTATTTGCTTTTCTGGTAAAATAGCGGACATGCTGAGGATTTCGCGAATAATAGTTTTTTTGTTTTTTATTCCGCGAGGCCTGCCAGATAGATTTCCGCTTTGACCTGGTTTAAAATTGTGAGGCTTTATGTTTTCAGGATTCGGCATATCTTTTATTTATTGAAAATTTTTCGCTAAATACTGTAAATGTTTGATTTATAAAGTCATACATTTTTTTACTATTCATAATTTCGATACTTTCGATTCGCGCGTTATTGCCGGCGTTCATTGATCCGGTCAGCGTGAAGTAATTTTCTCCAATTTTAAACGATGCGATTTTTGAATGATTATGACAAAATACTATATTAACATTATTTTCGTCAAAAATTTGTGTTATTACCCTTTCTTTTTGTCGCTGTGAGTTCATTAAATCGCTGATTATTATTTTTAAATTGGCTCTTTTAGATAATTCACAAATGTATCGAGCCGCTTTGTCGTTGATTGTATAGAAAAATACTATCGCTTCCGATATTTTTCCGATTTCATTCTCAATATAATTCATAACATCCATCAGCGAGATCGCTTTTGTCGTTATCGCGAAGATGTTTTCACCCGGTCTCGGGACCTTGAAATTAAGCGATTTTACTATTTCAAACCTCATTAATTCATCGACTTTCATCTGATCTGAAAAGTCAATAATTGCATCAGAAGCCGCGTGTTTTTTTACAAATTGATTTTTACCGCCCAGCTCATCTTCAAAACCCCAATTAAATTGATCTTCCATCGCTGATTTTTCGCTGATTTTTTATAGATGATTCACGCAAATATAAATAATTATATCGAATAAAGCTATAAGTTGAGGGGAAATCTTAGGATCTCGCGAGAAGTATGCTTCCGGACGAAGAAAAATATTTTTTTGCAAAGCCCCGAAAAATAGGGGTCAAAAGTTGCATGAACAGGTAAAAAACTTGCATAATCGATATAAAAACTTGCATTTAAATATAAGTTTTTGCATAATTGTTAAAAAAAGTTAATCACTTAATTTGTTGATATTTAGTTATTTATCTATTTATTTATATATAATATTATAAGAGTATGCAATAAATACATCATAATAATAACAATGTATGTGTACGCACATACACATAAGGTTCGCAAAAACTCAAAAAAACTTGCATTTTGCATGATTTCTTGCATGACTTTTGTAAGTTGCTGATAATCACTGTTATAGTAAGTTAAGTACAGTTAAATACAGTTAAATACTATGCAAAAAGCTATGCAAGATTGATTTTTAAAACTTGCATTTAACTATATTTAAGTATTGATATGTATTTTTGACATTTTGCTTCGGGGGAGAAATTGTACTTTTGATAAGGATAAGAAATAAGTAAAATTTTACAGAATGATTGAAAGAAAAGATATTCGCGTTTTGGTCGCCTGCGAGGAAAGTCAGGCGGTTTGCACTGCATTTCGGGGGCTTGGATTTACGGCTTTTAGTTGTGATTTGCTTGAATGCTCAGGTGGGCACCCTGAATGGCATATACAAGGTGATGCAATAGATATATTGAATATCCAAAAATGGCATTTAGTCATAGCACACCCACCATGCACAAGAATGGCAAATAGCGGTGTTATGTGGCTCGAAAAACGCAACCTTTGGAAAGACTTAGACGAAGCTACAACCTTTTTTAATGAATTTGTAAAATACGGGAGAGACGGGAATGCAATTGCAATTGAAAACCCGATACCCCATAATTATGCAGTTGAAAAAATAGGCAAATACAGTCAGGTAATACAGCCCTATATGTTCGGACACGCGGAACGTAAAGCAACTTGTTTATGGCTCTTTGGATTGCCGGAATTAAAAGAAACAAACAACGTAATGGAGGAAATGAAAAAACTTCCAAAAAAAGAACAACAAAGGATTCATTATTTGTCGCCTGGAAAAGAGCGTGCAAAATTGCGTTCCAAAACATTTCCCGGAATTGCAAAATCAATGGCCGAGCAATGGGGTGATTATATTTATGAACAATTAAATAAAAAACAACATGAAGCAAACATTTAAAATCCCGGAAGACTGCGACCGGGTAACAATTGAGCCAAAGCGGTGGAGGGCTAAGGAAAACATGCATTACTGTCATTTGGATAGCCAACTGAAAGCATTAAGAGATACTGAGCATGGTTTAAAGTGGGATGACATGAGGTATATTTCGGGAAATTACTTCATATCAGATGTTGATGCCGAAGAAGCTGCCGAAAAAATCAAAGAACTTTTAAAACAAATAAACCCATGAAAATAAGCGAAAAAAACGAGGGGACGGCTTATCCATTTTGGATAATAATAGACCCAGAACAGAACTTCAAAACAGGTTCAGATGGCATACATCGAATTGCAAGCATGATTACAGGCGTTTGGTTTTCAAGAGAAGCAGCAGAGGAATTTTTAGAAAAAACAAGGTATAATTTTAGCAAAAATGCTCGTGTGTATTGCCATTCCGGATACCATTCTCGGGATTGGGTAAAATTATGTAGCACTTTAAAATCATTAAAATCATGATAAACGAAACAATCAAACAGATGCTCGAAGCCGGGCAAATCCAAGAAAAACAGGTAACTATCAATGTGAAATCTCCGGGATACGGTGATTCACTTCCTCAAGTGTGTGCTAAATGTGTGTTTCATAGAAATTGCAGGGCTAAGTACCACACGGCCTGCATGGCACATAATCGAGAAGATAGGAGAAGTGTGTATTATGTAGAGAAAAGATAACTATTATAACATGCTCTTGTGCGGGTCTTCTAAAATCGAAACGCACTCAAAGCGCTGAGTATCGCTACAAGATGTATAATTATACGTGAGCGTTTTCTTATGTCAAACTTATAGAAAATATAAATATGAAATTAATTTTAAAATTTTGGGACAACGAACGAAAAATTATGCTCGAAAGTCCGCAATCAGTTTTAACAGCGTTTAGAAATCATTCAAACATTGCTGGTTTTACGCATTTTTCTGATTGTTACAATCAGCCAAACCCCAAAAAATACGAACCATTACTTTTCATTGGAAAAGACTCCAAAGGGGTTGAGTTATTCACTGCTGACGTTGTGAAAATAAGATTAGATATTATTACGCAAGACCCAGACAAATCATGCGTTTATGGAATTATTGATTATGATGAGAAAGAATGCTGCTTTTGCGCAAGGGTATTACAGGGAGAGGAGTTCGAAATGCTCCCTTTGTTTGGCATAATGGAGGCAATTGAAAAAATAGGCAATGAATATGACTTGCCACATCCGCTTTCTTTATTGTAACGAGACATGACTATGACCTACGACGAATTAAAAGAAGTTGACCGGCTGGATGCTGTCAGAATGGTCCTTCCGGATGGGACGGCCGTTACCGATCGTACGCTGAACTTCTTCCCTTACTATTCCGACATAATCGTTTTTGGGAATGAATACTGCGAAAGTAACGAAGGCATCGCGAAATTCATTGACGAATATGTTTGTCCGGAAAATGAGAAAGACGTGACCGCTTTCTTCCAGGAGATTGCGCGCAGGATAGTCAGCGATCCAATTTTAGATGATGTTGACACGCGGAAAAATACACATGTAAATTATAGACTGCTTCGCGATCAACATTACTCACTTTTCAAAAAGCCGGACGCGCTGTCAGAATGGTCAGAAATGCGAGGAATTTACTTTTGGCACGAATACATCATTCAATCGCGGAGGCAGGAGCAGTTTAAAAAAATAGTCAAAAAACAGGACGATGACGAGCTGTTTAAAATTTCGTACAAGGTGAAAAAAGTGTATGGATTTTCGGAGCGCGAAATTACTTATCTTCAGTACTTTTGCTCTCAGGCGAAATTGGATGATTTAGATTCTTCGTTGAATGTCTCGCTATACAACTGGTCAAAGAAAAAGTTTACAGGAAAATCGACCGTCTCTGAATATATATGTTCATTTTTGAACGGAGAAACTACGAAGAATGCCGACAAATATAAATCAGACCTCGCAACTGAAATGCAGATGGGAAGATTTGACATTCCGGTCGCAACAACTTCGCGGTGTACGATGTTGGACGAGGCAGGATTTAAAGACATGTCGAAAACTTACAGCAAATTGAAGACGGTAATTACTTCCAACACTTGCAACATTGAATATAAATACAAGAGCAGCAAGCGCCCGAAGAGGTGTTATCGAAACTACATCTGGACGAGTAATGATGACCCGATTTACTTAATCAAAGACGAGGATGAGCGGAGAATATTAGCTGTTCACTTCGCAAAGCCTGAGAAAATGTCGTTCGCGGAACTTGAAAAGTTGTGGTATAAATTTGTGCTGGAGTGTAATTTTGACGAAAAAAGGTTGTCGGAAATTTATGAAAATGTAATCGAACCAAATCCGCAAGCTGGAGAATCAAAATTGATAATCGAAGAATTGAAAGACATTCTAACAAAGGATAGAATTAATGGAATAACATCTGGAAGCTATTTTTCAATAAGCAATGTGATGACAATACCGGAAATCGCGCAGCAAAAGGCGGACATTAACAGGAAGATAGTCAAGGAGGCTGTGATGCAGTTATATGGATTGCCTGACGCATCCCAGCGATTCTATAAAATTAACCGGCTGATAATTGAGAGTGAAAATTATGATGAAAAACAGGAATTGCCATTTTAAAAATAAATCACCATGATTCAAATCTTCGAAAAAAAACGCAAGCTATCCCTCTCAAACTACAAGGGAAAGTATCTTCAGTGCCCGAATTGCGGCAAACACCGACTGAAGCCTTATGCCTACGACGACGGCAGAATCGAGAGCGAGCGGCTCGGCAGATGTCAGCGCGAAGTAAATTGCGGATACCATTTAAAACCGTCCGAATACTTCAAGGACAAAAAAGGTTTCGAAAATACCGCAACATTTGCAAGGCCGGTTCAAAAACAAATGTACACACTCGATAAATCGACGGTCGAAAAATTCACAAACAATTACCAGCAATCAACCCTGTTTCAATTTTTACAGCAAACCGGCATTGATTTTTCGGGAGTGTTTGAAAAGTATAAGATTGGCGCGACTAAAGTAGGGGCAACAATTTTCTTTCAGTTTGACGGTTCGGTTTTTCGCACAGGAAAATTGATCAAATACCTTGAAAACGGACACCGGGACAAATCAGCACGCCCCCCCGTTTTGTGGCTTCACAACAAACTAAATGATTTTGATGAGGACAAACAGGAGATTCGGCAGTGTTTTTTTGGCAGACATTTAATTGATCGCTCGAATGTTATTTGTATTGTTGAGAGCGAAAAAACAGCACTCCTTTGCGCCGGGCTATTTCAGGGAGCCGTGTGGATGGCTTGCGGCGGTCGTACGCAATTATCGGGAATTGGGTTGTCTGAGCTGTCCCGAAAAAAAGTGTTTCTATTTCCTGACTCCGACAGCGTGCTTTACTGGCGCGAGAAAACAAGGTCGTACGGGAATTGCGAAGTGATCGACACGGCAGAATTTGACGAGCAAAAAAAGCAAGGAAGCGATATTGCTGATTATATTTTAGAGGGAAGTGGAGACGCTCGGGATAGGTTATTTAAAAAAATATCAAAATTGATTCAGCTAAATATCTAACGGATGGCGGTATGAAGCTTACCGCATTGCAGAACGCCTCAAATTATTAACAAGCCTTTCTGCGGTATGCTTTATGACCGTGTGTTGGGCGGTCGTTTATTTCTTAATTCAAAATATAACAATCCTATGAAAATAGAAATCATTATTTACGATACGACACGAGAAATTTATAGTGTCGAAGATAAATTGAGAATAGCAACTATATTTCTATTCTGCAATGAAAAAGACAGCAAGTTATTTGCAGAACTATTGTACACAAATAATCACGTCAAATTCATTGATAATTTAAATGCTAAATATCAGGAATATGAAATTGATTTTAGAATAAGACTTGACGACAGAAACGTAAAAAACAGTTTTTACAAAACTCTCGAAAAAGTAAAAGAAAAATATGATCCTGACGGATATTATAAGGCGTTGTTTGAAAATGACCCTTTCGCATTAGTAATTTATGAAATAGTGAATTATGATTTTGACAAAGTTCAATTCAAAAAGCTGACTCGAAAAATCGCTAAACAGTTGGAGTTTTCTTTTTAGGATTACCGCTAACACACAACTACTTGCAATTTATTAACAAAGTTTAACTAAAATAATGTCGTTTTTTCATACAAAAGTTTTGGTAGTTTGTAGAAATGTTGTATCTTTACAATATCAAAATAACACAAAAACAAAGCATTATGAACGCAGCTATTTTAAACCAACTGAAAGAAAAAAGACAAGCAGTAGTTAACGCATATAACGCGATGGTATCAGATGTTGAAAAATACGGAAAGAAATACAACACATCAGAAAGCTTCTTTTTTACTGTTGTTGCTAATCATTTTGAAGAAATGAGTACCGTAATGGTCAATAAGATAATAAGGGGCGGCTCAGTTGTATTTTATCGCGAGCTTTACAAGGCAATCGAAAAGGCAGAATATGCAGCAGCAAAAGCAGAAAGAGAAAACAATCGTCAGTATTTTACTAACTTAAAATAACATAATCATGAAAGCAACATTCACAATCTACAAGGTAGAAAGATTCACATTTAAAAATGAAATCGTATTTGAAACTGCATCAAAAGAAGATGCAAACAAAAAGTACAGCGAATTGAATGCAGGATTAAATTCTGACAGCAATTTCTCATATCAAATGAGAGTTAAATAACATATAATAACAAATAACCATCAGCCCTTCCGGAACACGGTCAACCGGCAAATTATGACAAAATACACAATGGAAAGAACGTACATGTGGGGGCACTATAGAATTGTTAAAACAACCCCGTCGGGAATAGAAAGTAAAGTTTTAACAACCGATAGTGAGTTGTTTGACGCATGGAATAACGGCGAGCGTGTCCAGGCACGGTTAAAAAGGGTTTTTGACGGCTTAAAGCCACAGTATTAAAAACCCTCCGCCGGTGTACACTGAACTGTTATCCGGCGACAAATTACTAATAAATAAAAAAATCTTATGAAAACAAATCACAGATTTTTACCAACAACAATCGGCTCTCACGTACGAATCATCGGGACACGAGCCACCGGTACAGTCGAATTGCTCGACGTAATTAAAACATCAGAAGGCGCGGAGTTGTTCGCAAAAATTCGCTACAAAAATCGATTAACCCGATATTCTCGCGTGTCTGATTTAGGCATCACTCTTCCGAAATCCTTCCGCTTCCTTTATCCTGTCTTTGATGGCAAAAGAACCATCAAACAGGTTCTAAAATCACAACTCGCGCGGGCTGAAAATCGGGTATTTAGGTTTTTTGACCACTTCATAAAAAGTAGGCTGGATATTTTCCTGCTTATGATTTGCATTACAATTGCAGTTACTCTTATTTTATCATTCATAATTAAATAAAAAAAACATGAACAACGAATTGAAACAGGTAAAAATCAACCTGCGCAAAATCGAAAAGTTTTGCAAGTCCAGACCCCTTCCATCCGTTCGCGACGTGGATTTCTTTATCCAGTCTGAAAAGTTGGATGAGTACAAAGAGTTTGCAACGGCGACAATTACGTCCGTTCACGCAGCAGAATGGCTTTTACATCAAAAAAAAATTAATAAATACAGGTCATGAAAGTAGTCATTCACAAATTTAAAACAATAGAGGATTTAACTCTTGAAATTCCGGCGAATATAACCGGGGGGAACGGCTCAGGGAAAACAACAATCCTCGAGGCAATTTCTTTTTGCTTGACCGGAAAGGACATGTCAGGAAGCGAGTTTAAACAGGTGTACGACAACCGGCAGGACTTGCACGATGCTATTGCAGACGTGTCCTATTTCGATAATTACGGAAATGAATTTCGAAGGACGGTTGCACCAGTTTTCCAAACTTCGCGCGCCGGAGTTGAGGAAATCAAAATCAAACGGAATACAGTTTGCAAAAAAAATGATATTGCTGTTAATGATTTTGCGAGCGAATTTGCAGATTTCTACAAATTCGGCACCGATTATTTTTTCCGTCAAAAAGAAGACGATCAGCGCAAAATATTTATTGATACATTGAAATCAAGAATGCCTGATTACGACATCATCACGAATTCGCTAAAATTGAAAGAGCTGGTAAAGGCTCAAAAAACAGCAGTTGCGGACATTGAATTACTTCGCGAACTTCAAAAAAACACAAAGGATGTTGAGGTGCCGGAAATTCCCGAGGAGCTG